>JAIOQJ010000089.1 GCA_021413475.1 Planctomycetota bacterium
TTGAGGCTTTGCGAAACCCGGGGATCACCCCAGAAGGACACTTCATGATCCCCCGCATTCTCACCCTGAGTCTTCTGCTTCTCCCTAGCCTCGCCCACGCCGCCGAACCACCCGCTCTCGAGAAGAAAAGCTACGTCTTCAAGACTGCGGGCGAGGTCAAGATTCACGCCGACGTCTATCGGCCGAACGACAAAGAGATTCGACCGGTGGTCGTCTGGATCCACGGCGGGGCCTTGATTGTTGGCAATCGCCTGTCCGTGCCGAAGAACCTCATGGAATTGTGCCGAACCGAGGGGTATGCCCTGATCTCGATCGATTATCGCCTCGCTCCCGAAGTGAAGTTGCCGGAGATCATCGCCGACGTGGAAGACGCCTTTCGCTGGATCCAGGGCGACGGAGCGAAACTGTGCCATCTCGATCCGAATCGCCTGGTCATCACGGGCGGTTCGGCGGGCGGTTATCTCACGTTGATGTGCGGCACTCGACTCAAAAACAAACCGAAGGCCATGGTCGCGTACTGGGGCTATGGCGACGTCGATGGCGACTGGTTCGTCAAGCCTTCGGAGCACTACCGCAAGCAACCGTTGGTACCCAAGGAAGAAGCGTACAAGGCTGTGCGGGCCACGCGGCCGATTGTATCTCCATCTTCGGCAGACCGGCGGCTGGACCAAGGAAGTGACGGGCTTCGATCCGAAAGCGGAGCGTGCCAAGCTCGATCCGTTTTGCCCCGTTCGCAACGTCACCTCGGCGTTTCCTCCCACGATGCTGGTCCACGGCACCGTGGACACCGATGTGCCATACGAACTCTCCGCCGACATGGCGAACGAGTTCGTTCGCCATAAGGTGCCCCACGAACTGGTTACGGTCCGCGGGGCAGGGCACGGCCTATCGGGCGGAGATCGCAAGCTGGTGGATGAAGCGCATGAGAAAGCTCTGGCCTTCATCCGCACGCATTTGCAGGCTCCGAAGAAGTAGGAGATAAGAATTGTACCACAGAGACACAGAGGCACAGAGAAGAAAGGTTAGAAATAATTCGTCGTTACTCTTCAGTTCTTCTCTGTGCCTCTGTGTCTCTGTGGTTCAACTGTTTTTGCTTCCGCTCGTTGGGCTGTGATTCCGTGGTTCATTTTCTAGTGTTTATCCCACGCCTTGTTGGGTTTCTGCCAGATGATGCGGGCCGCATACACACGGCCTTCCGCGCCCCATTTATTCACCACCGGGATGATCGGCTCCTGCGGCGGCCGTTGCATCCATTCGGTCTCCACGATCCAGGTCTCGTTCTCGCTGACGTTGCAGACGCCGAAGTTGCCGAAGCGAGCGCCCTTCTCGGGGATCAGAATTTGCTCGGTCGCCTTCTTCACTTGGAGCTTTGCGACGTCCACTTCCGCAATGAAGAGCGGGGCACGATGGCGGAAAATGTGATCGTTATTCGCTCCACGCCGGGTGTATACCAGATAGAGCGCGTCGGAATGCGTGACCCAGTGGGCCTGCGTGTTGTAAGAACCTAGATCGGTGCCGTCGTCCCAGGTCCATTTCTTGATGTCGCCGAACTTCACGCCATCGTCGCTGACGGCCACGTAGGCGGCATCGTCGTTGCGCAGCGTCAGGAAAAATTTCCCCTTAAAATGGGCCAGCGACGGTTCGGTCAGGCCGCGTTTCACCTCGAGCTTCAGTGCCGGCCCCTCTTCGAGCACCGTCAACTTCTTGCCGTCGAAGCCGCAGCGGAGGATCTTCGATTCAGCGATCTTGTTTCCCTCGGTTCGATAGTAAACGGGGAGCAGGATTTCGCCGTTCGGGAGATCGACGCGCTGAGTGCAGCCCGCCCCGCTGGAATATTGGAGTTTTCCTTCTTTGAAGACGAGAGCCTCCCACGGCGACCAAGTATTCTTCTCGGCATCGTAGACTGAGAAAGTCGTATCGCGACTACTGCCGTTGATCGGCCCTTTGTTGTTCGCGTACCGCAAGCTTTGGCCGGTGCCGAGAAGTTTGCCGCTCTTGGCGTGCCACTTGGGCCAGTAGTCGCTGACGCAGACCTCAACCGGATTTCCGTTGAACTTGCCGCCGGGCCGCCGGCCAAGCGTGTCGGTGTGCTTAAAGGGGCCCGACCAGGTCTTGCCAAGGTCGCCGCTTCGCATTTCGTGTATTGCGAAATACGAATCGCTGCCAGTCAGCAACATCGGGCTCATTGTGACCACGATCAACGGATCGCGATCCGACCGCGGCACGATCCCGGCCCGAGCCTGAGTGTAGCACATCTTCCCATCGTAGGGCATTCCGTCGTAACCCTTGGTGATCGTGTCGAGTTGGATGCGGTAGGGCGGGTCGGCCGCTTGCATTATGCCCGAGTTTGTCGCCATGAAGAGAAGACCGACGAGCACGAGACTGCGAATCATGAAATTTCCTCCGAAGGGTGAACGGGGCGAGATAGTGCGGAAGGTTCATCGATGGGCGTTTTCTATCCGGAATCCTTGAAGTGTCCGCCTCAGTCCGTAACTTGGCTCCCTACGCTCTCCCGCCTTTCGCTCCCGTGAGATTGTCACGATGGTCGGTTTGGTTCTCACATCCCGACAGATGATGGTCATTCTTTTGCTGGCGGCCCTTTTATTCGGCATCGCCCACACTCAGGCACCGCTCTACTATTCCAATCAACACCAGTACTTCTTGCACGGCTCTGCGGCCGGCGGCTTGGGTTTTCTCGATCGCGATTGGCTGGCGAACACCCTCGACCCGACGCCGGTCTTCAGCGGCATGGTGGCGTTCACTCAGCGATTTCTCCATCCGTGGTTGTTTCACGCGATTCACCTGCTTCTGATGATGATCTATTTCGCCAGCTTGATGGTGATCGGCGGCACGCTTATTCCGTCTAGGCAGACGCGTCCGTTCCGTTTGTTTGCCCTTGGTTGCCTGCTCATTGTCATCCACGCGGGGATCGTGCGTTTGGTTTCCATACGCCTGGCTGGGATCGATTATCCGTGGTATTTGCAGACGGGTGTCGCAAATCAGTATATCTTGGGCCCGGGGTTGCAACCCTCGGCGTTCGGAGTTCTACTCCTCGCTTCAGTCGCCGCGTTCGTAAAAGGCCGAACGGTCCTAGCAGTCTTGTTCTCATCCGGTGCCTGTTGCCTGCACGCGACGTACCTCCTCCCCGCGGCCATGCTCACGATCGTGTACATGGTCGAACTCTATCGCGATGGCCGTGCGCGAACCGCAATCCAACTCGGCATCGGATCGTTGCTTACGGTACTGCCGGTGGTTCTCCATACTGCCGTGACATTTTACCCGACCTCTTCCGACCTCTACGCGCGATCGCAAGATCTCCTCGCCAATGTTCGCATCCCTCATCATTCGCTGGTTCGCCGCTGGCTCGACCCCATCGCCATCGGGCAACTGCTGTGGATCGGCGCAGCGATCATGCTGGTCCGCAAAACGAAGTTGTTCCTGTTCTGCGCCATCCCCGCCGCGATCGCCGTCGGGCTCACGCTGATTCAGGTAGCGACCGACAGCCTCTCTCTAGCGTTGCTATTTCCTTGGCGTATCTCGGTGGTGTTGATGCCGATCGCGACGTGTGTGATCCTGGCCCGGTTGGTTTTCTTGCTTTCGGAGAAGCGGTGGTTTTGGGTAGGCGGCGTGGCGTGTGTGACGACCGTGGTTGCATTCGGCGTCGTCATTCAACTGGGTGGCTGGGCCTATCCTTCGGATGAACGCGAAATCCCGGCATTGCAAGCGATTCGGGCGTCTAAGGAACCGGGCGATGTCTACCTGATCCCCGTTCGCGTCCCGGCCGTCGGTTCGGGACCGCGGGGGGCGGTTTCGTTAAGCTTTGCTCCGCCGCCGACCAACAAGGACAAACACCACATCGCGGTTGATCTGCAACGCTTCCGCTTGTTCACGGGGGCTCCGATCTACGTCGATTTCAAATCGATTCCCTACAAGGATCGGGAACTCGTTGAATGGCGGCGTCGCTTGCAAATGGTCGAAGACTGGTACGCCAAAGCAGACTGGAGCAATCCCGTCATCCGCGCGGAACTAAAGCACGAGGGAATCACCCATGTCGTAATTCCAACCGACAAGAAGAAGCCCGGCGAGGGGTTTCGCGAGGTGTACCACGACGAGGTCTACCACATCTATCGAATCGACTAGGGCGAGCCGAGCGGCGTAAGCCGCCGGATGACAAATCAATCTAATCTCGCGCAAAGACGCGAAGTCGCGAAGAGAAAAAGTATCACGAATTCTGTCTTTCTTCGCGCCTTTGCGTCTTTGCGCGAGAATGCTTTACGGTCCCATACACGCTCGGCTCGCCAATCGCTTGCTAAGGCCGTTCCGAGGCCGGGATATGTATCACCGTCATCGAACACGACTCCCAACCGCGCGGCTGGCCTTTTCGCCAGCCATCCCAGGAAATGAACAGTCGCTCGCCTTTTTCGTCGAGGGCCGAACCGAACGAGCCATCGAGAGCGTAACCGTACTTTTCCCAGAACAGTTCGTGAAGAAAGGCGATCACTTTCTTCTTGCCGGTTTTCACGTCGTACTGCACGACGGGTGTACCATCGCCCGCGGCTCCGCCATGGGCACCGGGAGCGTAATAGAGATAGCGCCCCGTCGGGTCGGCATCGATCGACGCGATGTATTCCTGTTTGGCCACGGCTGCGTTGCCGAGTTGTTTCACCTCACCGGTCTTCACATCGAACGCCCACAAGTCAGCTTTGGTTCCCGAAGTGCCGTAGACGATTCCTTGCGGTGTTTCCTGCGTGCAAGATCGGACATTGGGAACCTTCGACGGTGTAATCATGTTCGTTTTCGGATCGTACATCTTCCCTTCCCAAAACACCTTACCCGTCGAGTGCGAGAAGATCAGCGTGCGATATGGCCCATCGTCGGCGACTAGCAGGAGCTTGCCCGATTTGATATCGAGCGCGAAGAACTGGATCTTCTGATTGGCGGCATCTTTGCCGACCGCGGTGCCGCCGTAGAAGATCATCCGTTTGGGATCGAGCACACTCGCGGGGAGGGTGTGTTTCGAAATGGGGTGCGTGGCGACGATCTGCGTTTCGAGCGTCTTGGGATTGGTGCGCAGCACCCATTCGCCCTTGTAACCGTTGCCGTCGTGAGTGACGGTCGGCGAGCCACGATCGGTGGCGTAGTAGAGCCAGCCGTCGCTGCCCATATCGATCCGGCTTTGCATCTCGCCGGGCCGATAGTTCATCTCCTTGGGGAAGGCATTGACCGATTCCAGAAACTTCGACGTGTTGCAAAGTTCGCGGAACTTCTTGGTCACGGCATCGTACTCCCACAAGTGGGCAGTGCCGCGCGGGGCCAGGTGATCGTTCGAGGAGGAATAATACTTGTCGCCGACGACGATTCCGTCGGAACGATGTGACCACGGATTGCCGGGGTAGTTTTGCGACGGGTAATAAAGGAAATCAACCACCGGGGCCTCTTTCGCAATCGCGACCCCGTCCTTTAAATTCGGCCCTGGCTTAAGAAAAGCCGGCGACTGTTCGGTGACGGAGGCTTTTCCGTCCGGTAGCGACGGCGGATAGGGGAGTGGATACCGAGCGTTGACTTTCTTCTCTTTTGGTTTGGCGCCAACCGCTTCTTGCGCCAATGCCGTGCTGCCAACCAATAGCGTGAGCGCTGATAGGAGTAAGCGTTGTTTCAGGGAACTTAGATGAATCATTCGATCGTCCTTTTATTCGGTCACGAACGCGATGAATTCGGGGGCGCACGACTCCGCATTCATTAGCCGCCGTGAATAGTTTTTGAGATTCTCCCGCGCGAGCGAGCGTTTGTCGCTACCATTTCTGAAAAGATTGAGCGGTCAAACCCAAGTGAGATCTCAGATGAACCTATCCGCACCAGAAATCCTGCGAAAATTAGGGGCCGGCGAATCGATCGCCCAGGTCTGCACCGCGGCGGCCATTTCACGAGCCGAATTCGATGTTTGGTGGCAGGCGGAACTTCGTTCTCGCGAACCCAAGGCAAGCGGCAATCGGTCCGCCAAAATCCAGGGCCGCGTTGACATCGAACGCGATCAACGCGGCATCCCGCACATCTTCGCCGCGAACGATGCCGACTTGTTCTTCGGCTTTGGCTATGCGTTGGCCCAGGATCGTCTTTTTCAGATCGACTACCTTCGGCGGCGGGGAAGCGGCCGGCTCGCGGAAATCCTTGGCCCTGAAGGCACGGATCTCGATTTGCTCGGTCGAATCGCCGGCTTTCGTTCGGTACTGGAACTCGACATCTTGGCACGCACCGTAGGTCTCCGTCGAATCGCCGAGGCCGAATTGACCAGCCTCTCGCCGGAGAACCAGAAGCTGCTCACCGCGTTTTCAAACGGCATCAACGCCCTGATGCAGGAAACGCAAGGTAACCTGCCGATCGAATTTGATTTGCTCGGATATCGCCCCGAACCGTGGTCGCCCGTCGATTGCCTGACTATCGAGACAGAGTTCGGCTGGTATCTCACGGGGCGCTTTCCCGTGATCGCCATTCCGGAACTCGCCAAACGCAAGCTCGGCGATGGTCCGTTGTTCAAAGCCTTTCTGCAAGTCGAAGACGATGCGGAGAGCATTCTCCCGCCGGGTTCTTATCCATCCACGCGAAGCGGGTCCCAACCGGTCGGCATCGCGGCGGGCGATCCCGAGGGAGCGCAAGGAAGCAACAACTGGGTCATTGCAGGGTCACGCACCAACACGGGTAAGCCGTTGGTCGCCAGCGATCCGCATATCGCTTTTGATGCTGTTTCGTGCTGGTACGAAATCCACCTGTGCGGCGGCTCATTCAACGTCGCGGGGGCGACCTATGCCGGAATGCCGGCGGTTCTCTTCGGACGCACCGAAAAAGTCGCCTGGGGTTGCACGAACAACATCTGCTCCCAACGCGATCTTTACCAGGAGAAGACGGACCCTGCGCATCCGAATTGTTACCAGTACGATGGTCGCTGGGAGCCGGCACGCGAACGTGAAGAAGTCATCAAGATCAAAGGCGGCGAGGCCGTCCGAAAAACCATTCGCTCCTCGCGCAATGGCCCGATCGTTTCCGAGATTCTGCCGCCGGCCGCGCGTGAAACCGGGACAGTTTCCCTCCGCTGGGTGGGAGCTTCACGGGGCGGTTGGCTGGCCGCATTGTTGGGAATGAACCGAGCCAAGAACGCCGCCGAGTTTCGCGAAGCGATGCGGCCGTGGCAAGTTCCCACATTCAGTGTCGTCTATGCCGATACCGATGGAAAGGTCGGCTACCAATCGACCGGCCGTGTCCCCATTCGCGATGTCTGGGAACGCGGCTATCGCCCCGGCTGGGATCCCGCGCATCAGTGGAAGGGCCTGATTCCGTTCGAGGGGATGCCGCACGTGTGCGATCCCGAGCGCGGCTGGATGGCGACCGCTAACAATCGGCCGGCTCCGAACGATTTTCCGTATCCCTTGTCTGGTACGTGGAGTGAAGGAATGCGCGCCCGCCGGATCCGCGAAATGATCGAAGCTCGGCCAAAGCTCACTCGCGACGATTGTTCGGTGATGCACCTCGATGCCGTGTCGCCGCGTGCCGTTCGTTGTCTGCCGGGTTTATTGAAAGTCCTCGCGGGAAATCAAGAAAAGCCGATTCAGGAAGCGGTCAAACATCTGCAAGGCTGGGATGGCCGCATGGAGCCCGATCGTGTCGGAGCGACGCTCTTCGAAGTGTTCTTCTCGCGTTGGACCCGCACGGTCGTCGCCGAGCGATTCGATGAAGCGACGGCGGGCTTCGTTGTTGGCGGCGTCAATGGTCTTTCGGCGGCCTTGCTCCTGGAGGATGCCGCCGGATGGTTCGCCAGCGGGCGTGAGGCGGCCATTCTTCGGACCATGAAAACGGCACTCGATTGGCTCACGACTCGATTGGGTCCTGACATGTCCCAGTGGAATTGGGGCCGACTTCATATCCTCACGTTGGCGCACATTCTTTCCGGGTGCGGCGATCTGGGAACGCTGCTCGATCAACGCGGCATCCCCGTGCCGGGCAACGCCCACACCGTCTGCAACACGGGCGTCGGCGCGGATTTTGAAGGCCGCATGGGGGCGGGCTATCGCCTGGTCGCCGACCTCAGTTCGTCGCCGCCGGTTCTTTGGTCCGTCGATGCCCAAAGTCAATCGGGCCACCCGTCGAGCGCGACCTATGCGGATCAACTGCCGACCTGGGCCAAGGGCGAATACTACACTTTGCCGTTGGACCGTGCCGAAGCGTCTCGGTCGGTGGCGAGCAAGTTGACTTTGCAACCCGGATAGGAATTTCAGGTTTTGCGGTTTAGCCGTTCAATCCGCCCTCTTTTCACCGCGTGAAAATCTTGGGTGCCGAGGGAGCTTGACGCGCAAGCGTATAATTCGTTGTCGTTTACCGAACAACAGAACGGCCCAAAGTACTCCTCACGCTCCGCGTGAGGTCTCTTTCTTCACGCGGAGCGTGAGGAGTACTTTGCCCCAATTAGCACGGAAAATTCAGCGCAAGACGGCAACGGCGAAGCGTTCACCTTCTGTGACGTGAAATTTTCTGTCACCACTCGATTCACACAACGGAGAACAGATATGAAGAGTCTGATCCTTGCCCTCGGCGTGACGGCCGCATTGTTCGCCTTCAGCGACACCGCCTCCGCCCAGTCTTACTATCGCGGAGGCGGGTACAACCACGGGGGTTACAACCACTACCGCGGGGGACACAATCACTACCACGGCCACCCCGGTTACTACAATCGTGGCTATGGCCACGGCTACGGTTACGCTCCCGCCTATGTGGCCCCTTATCGTCCGTATGGATATCCCGCCTACGGGTATGGCTATCCAGCCTATGGCTACGGAGTGCCCTACGGTTACCAGCCAGGCTTTTCGCTCGGAGTCGTTCAACCCGGTTTCTCGTTCGGCGTCAGAATTCGGTAACTTGTTCTCCAGATCGCCATGGAAGGCGATCAAGCTTTAATGCAGATCACATCAACTCGCCAAATTCAAATGGATTCCGCCCGTAATGGTCGGTGCAGACGCTGGTTTTCCAATATCTTGGTCGTTTTGAGGCACCTCTCCGAAAAGCGAGCGTCAAATTCGCGGCCTCACGGATTTCGGAAATTCGAGTGTCGGGAAATCAATTCCGCAAATTGAAAAAAAAGCGAAAAATCAGTTCTGGGAGACAACGACCCGGAAACCACCGTTGATACTGCAGACATCCGGCGCGATGTAGCTGCGATACGCCGAACGACAACTTTGGATAAGGTAGTTCCAGCAACCGCCGCGGAGAACGCGAACGTCGTTTGCTTGTTTGGCCTTCTGCGACGATCCGTCTCTCGGGCGGGGAATTCTTGTCGTCCCGGTTATTATCCTCGCACCACGCGGCGATGTTACCGTGCATATCGTACAAACCGAGCTTGGTCGTCTTGTACCTGGTGGAAGCGGAGATCTAGTGGCAATAATTGCTGCCTGGCCGACGCTGGCCGTCTGGCCTTCACCACGGCATGTTGTCGATGGTGGGAGCGGCGGGACACCGAATGGTTGAAGGCTACTTCATCAGAATCACTTTTCATTGATGTCAATTGTCAATGACGAGATGCTCTTCTTATCATTTGCATACGGCATCTACACCTCGATCGGTTCGATTAAGTGTGGAGCTCTCAGCCCGGTAGGATGAAGCAGTCACAGAAGGGAGCCGTCAAACAATCAGGTCTGGTGCTGAAAGGAAACCAGAGCCGGATGTTCCATGTGAAAATTGGTGAGATGCACTCGGCTCGACCGAAGCTCATTTTCCAAAACTATCGTAAGACTCTTAATATCAACATGTTAAAAGTACCCCCGAGGTGATTCGAACACCTGACCGACGGATTAGAAATCCGTTGCTCTATCCAGCTGAGCTACGGGGGCAACCAATTTTTTCTGGGGTTTCCCGATGTCGTTCCGATTCATTGTAGAATGTCTACACCTGTTTTCTACACCTGAACCGGGTCGACCATGCCAAACAAAAAGAAACCCAAGAAGCCGAGGCGAGATTTTCCGCTGTTCTGGCACCAAGGCGGCCAGTGGTGCAAGAAGATCCGTGGAAAATTCTATTACTTTGGCACCGATCCCGAACAGGCTGAGGCAAAGTATAAGCGTGAAGAAAATCATCTTCGGGCCGGCCGAACCACCAATCGGACACACGGACCCGATCTGACGGTTCGCGCGATGGTCAATCTATACCTGACGTCCATGAAGAATCGCTTGGACGTTGGCCAGCTATCGGCCCGGTCGTTTCGAGACTATTTCTCGGCAAGCGAATCGCTAGTCGAATTCTTCGGGGATGATCGTGTGATGGATCTTCGACCGGAGAATTTTGAACGGTATCAGGCGAAACTCGCGAAGACATTGAACCCTGTCAGCCTCGGCAATGCGACACTTCGTGCGAGGATCATCTTCAATTGGGCCCTCAAGAATGACTACATCGAGAGGCCACCTCGGTTCGGCACGTCATTCCAGATGCCGAGCGCGAAGGTCAAGCGGAGAGCTAAACGTGAGAGTGGTAAGCGAACTTTCGATGCACCGGAACTCCGGAAGATCATAGCCAGCGCGGGACAACCGCTCCGGGCGATGATCTTGCTAGCGCTCAACGGAGGTCTTGGCCAAACTGATCTGGCCGCTATTCCGTTACGCGCGATCGACTTCAAATCGTCACTGATCAACTTTCCTCGCGTGAAGACGGAGACTGATCGGCGGTTCTTTCTTTGGCCAGAAACCGTCAAGGCCGCGCAAGAAGCGATCAAGATTCGGCCTGATCCGAAAGACAGGAAGCATGACGGCTTGGCTTTCTTGACCATCCAAGGGCGTCCTTGGGTGCGGCATCTTGCGGGTGAGGGGCGGCGGATCGTCTTCACCGATGCCGTCGCTCAAGAGTTCAACAAGATCCTTCGGAAGCTGAAACTGAAGCGGCGAGGTTCTTTTTACAACTTACGTCATTGCTTTCGCACAGTGGCCGATGCCGTGAAAGATGCCCCAGCCGTCGATGCCATCATGGGACACGTCGATCCCTCGATGGGAGCCAACTACGTGAGCGAAATCGGCGATGAACGTCTTCGCGCCGTGACGGACCATGTTCGTGCTTGGCTCTGGCCAAATTCGAAAGCGACGGCGCGCAGGAAGAAGGTGAAGTAGCGGCACACGAAAATCAAGGACTCGATCGAGCAGATGTCACCAGCGGTGAGCTTGTGCGAGTCTCGTTCGAACGTGTCCCTGCCAGTAGACTTACTTCTGGTCAGGGTTCATTTTTGGAGTTCAGCTCAAATTGGAGATTTTTAGGGTCGGGAAGGTCGGGGACGAAATTTATTTCTCGCCGGGGAGATGGAATTGTCTGATACAAATCGGTGGGAATGAATTACGGATTGACGATTTCGTCGTCAGCGGCACCTTCACTCTGCGGTTCGTCGCCGACAGCGCAAAATTCGATCAGATTGCAAATTTTCGTTTCTCTAGCATGAGCCATCAATGACTTCGAAAAGCGACGGAATACGCAATCGAATCTTGGAAAAGGCCGAACAATTACGCGGTCCAAGTCTCTGGGATTCGCTGGAAAACGCTAAAAGCGAAATGTATGAAACGCACGCGGCATTGGTTGAAAATAGGGAAACGTTAGTTCGACTTCGGAATCTGTACTGCCTCTATCTGGGCGAGATTGATGCAGATTTCGTTGCTCAACTTCAAACAAGGCTGCGATCAGTACCGGAGCCTCTCCAGCGTCTCGGTAAGGTCGCACCGGGAATTGCCGCCAGGATCGTCGACGATCTTGATCGCGATCTATCTGATTTAGCACTGTCGGAAATCGGCAAATTTTCAGCCGATGACGCCGAATCTACCCGAAAGGGCCAGAAATCTATCAAGCAAGAACAGGATGTCACCCTCGCGGACAAGAAGGTGCCGGCGATCAATGATGTGACAACGCCACTTCCGATCAACTCCCTGAATGCAAAGATCGAAGATCTATCCAGGGTGGTTCCTACTCTTTCGAAAGCCCTAGGCCCTAAACCAGCGAACTCCCTTCGCCAGATAGGACGATAAAAACGAAAAAAACTCGAAATCCTTTAGCTTTCGGCGGTGTTTGATGAAGTGACCAAACAAGCATCACCACCAGACGAAAGGGATTTCGAGTGAACGCCAAGATACGAAAACAACTGGCCCGACGCTGGCCCGACGCAAGCGCCGAATCGAACGCCGTCTCGACAAGACTCGGTCGAAGCCAACCGGACAGCCTTACTTCACCGCCTCCAACATCCGCTACGAGATCGGCGAGCGCGATCGTGGCATCGCTCATGGCGGCATCGGTGCGTTTCACCTGCTGGCCCGACGCATCGGGCTGATCGACGCCATCGACAACAGGTTGCATCTTCTCAAGATCCATCTTCCTTATCACGAATCCGATCACGTCCTCAATCTCGCTTACAACGCTCTGTGCGATGGCACTTGCCTGGAAGACCTCGAACTTCGCCGCCAGGACGAAGTCTATCTCGACGCCCTCGGTGCTCAACGCATTCCCGATCCGACCACGGCCGGCGATTTCTGCCGCCGTTTCAAGGCGGCCGATGTTCACACACTGATCGACACCTTCAATGAAGTTCGCCAACGAGTCTGGGCTCGGCAGCCGGCGTCGTTCTTCGACTTGGCCCGCCTCGACATGGACGGCACCATGGTCGAGACGACCGGCGAGTGTAAAGCGGGCATGGACATCTCCCACGATGGCAAGTGGGGCTACCATGCGTTCGTGCTGTCGCTGGCTCAGACCGGCGAGGTACTTAGTGTTGTGAATCGTTCCGGCAATCGCCCATCACACGAGTGGGCGGCCGCTGAAGTCGATCGCGCGATGCGCGTCTGTTTTACGGGCGGCTTCAAGCGAGTCCTGTTGCGCGGCGACACCGACTTTAGCCAAACAAAGCATCTGGACCGTTGGACTAACGATGCTCGCGTGCAGTTCATCTTCGGCCTCGATTGCACGAACAATCGGCATTTTCTGGCCGATGAACTGCCTGGGATGAGTTGGCAACCGCTCCAGCGCCCGCCACGTTACGAAGTCAAAACCAAGCCGCGAACTCGGCCGGACAACGTCAAGGAACGGATCGTCAAAGAGCGTGAATTCGAGAACATCCGTCTGCAAAGCGAAGACGTGGCCGAGATGCCGTATCGCCCGATCGCATGCAAAAAGTC
>JAIOQJ010000531.1 GCA_021413475.1 Planctomycetota bacterium
ATTCCTTTCCGTCCGAAGCGTATTCGGTTGGCTGTTCAGGGAATCTGGCTCCTTTCGCATATCCTCCAATTTCTGTAACTACCGACTTTTCAAGGCGAAAATTCCGTCACGGCGTTGCCTGAAAGGGCCGTTCAAGGTTCAACGATGAACGGCCCTTTCAAGGCCGGAATCGTTACATTGATGTTTCCCAGGCCTCACGGCCTGGGCTTACTGAATGAGCCTTTCAGGCTCAGCAGGCCCAGCAGGCCCAACTTCAAAGCGCGCTGACGCGAGTCCTTCTTGATACCCGCGACATGTGCTGATATCCTCAAGAGAGATGACAAATCGCCAACGAATTGCGGGCAGGGGACGTTGAATCGTCGTACCTGCCCTTCTTGCATTGATACCGTACACCCCATTTCCCGAGGGTTGTGATGCTTCGCGCTCAGCTTTTTTCCCTTTTTGCCGTGGCGATTTTCACCGGGCCAATTGTAGCCGCGCCGGTTTTCGATTATCCCAAGAAACCAAGCGATTCCACGCCGATCGAAAAGATGCGCAGCGGCGAGTTTTCAGCGAGCAACGCCAAGAACAAGGAATTGCTTGGCGATCTCGCCAAATGGCATGTGCATCGGCTCGCGCATCCGCCGTTCAATGGCGAGGAACTGAAGACCAAAGTCTTCGGGACACCGGATACCATCGAAACGTTGATGATCGAGACCGAGCGTCTGTTCCGCTGGCCCGATCCGCGAACTCCTCCCAACGCGAATCAACTCGAGTACGCCAAGATTCTCGGCCAGGCGATGCAATACGAACTGCTCGATCTGATGGAAAAGACGTCGGTGAAGCTCGAAAAGGTCAACGCGGCCCGGATGCTCGCCAGCACCGGTCGCTTGCCTTGCGAAGATTTGGTGCCGACCTATTTGAAACTCATCAAGGACGACAAGGTCGGCCTGGAGATCAAGTTCTTCGCCTTCCAGGGCCTGCGTAATCTCCTGTTGATCCCTGATCCTTCGGAGCCCGCCAAGCACTTTATCCGCGACCCCATCAAACTGGCCGAGATCAGTACCGAACTTTCCAATTACATCACCAAAAAGCCGCCGGATAAATTGTCGTCCGAGCAAGCTATGGTGGTCCTGTTCGTTCGCCGTGAGGCGATCCGAGCGTTGGCGGCATTCCGGGTGAGTGTCGTGCGCAATCAGCAGGCCGCGATTCTCGCAATCCCGATCTGGGCCTTGCTGCGCGTGGCCACCAACGACAAGATTGTCGCCGCCAAGGATGCCGTGGCGACGCCGGCATTCGGCTTTCAGACGCTCGAACGTTTGGAAGCGATCATCGGCATCTGCGGGATGGCACCGGATAAGAGCTTGAATCTCGATCTGGTCGTTTACCTCATCAATGAAGGGCTTTTCGAAATCGCCTCCGAAATGGGCAAGGAGAAAGCCGCGTTCGTATCGGATCCGCGCAACAAGCCGGTCATCCCTTGGCGGATCATGGCGGCGCGGATGTCGGAAGCGATGAAAGCCTGGAAAGCGAGCATCGAGAAATTGCCGGCCACGCGGAATCCAACCCTGGTTGTCAGGTACGTCGATGACCTGATCCAGAAGTGTCTGTCGAAGATCGAAGTGGATGGCGTGACAGCCTCGCCGGACAATCGCGTCCTTTCCAATTTTCGAAACAACAAGCCGAAATCCACCCAGGTGATCGCCGACGAAGCGACGACGACGGTCATTCTGAATTGATCTTCTGCCGCGATTTTTTCGCGAAAAAGGGCGACGTCTCATGCGCTATTGCCTCATCCCGCTGACGCTTTTGCTGGCCGGCATTTTCTGTATCGCGTCGGCATCCCATGCCGAGTATCTGATTATCCGCGTGGCCGTCAAGCCGGCGGGCGTGGCCGCCAAGGGAGTGGGGGCGGCCGGCGGGAATATCGGCATGCCGCCGCAAGGCTTCAAACCCGGCGAGTACATCACGGCCGTCGTGGAAGCGAAAGGCTACAAGCAAGAGCTGGTCAAGGGTCTGGGCAACGTTCAATACATCGAACATAAGTGGGGCCGCACCGCGTATTTCGAAGACCGACAAGAGATCATGATTCAGCGGGTGCCGACCCAGCTCATCAAGTCGCCGGCGGCTCAATACGTCGACAAACTTGCCCAGCTCACGAAGGGGAAGGATCGAAGCACGGAGCGTTACTACGAACTCGCGTACTGGTGCCTCGAAATTGGCCTGCCCGACAAATGCATGAGCGTCCTCGAGAGCATCGATAAGACCGTGACGGCTTCGAAGGATCCGACCGCTGCCCCGAAAAAAGTAGCCGCGGCCCTTGAAGCCTACAAGAAGATTAAGCCGATCCTGGTGGATGATATCGCCAAGCTCGATCGTGCCGAGGAATGGAAGAGCAAACTTCGCTTCAAGAACGATATCAAGACCAGCAAGCACTATGCAATTGTCTTTTCCGACGACCTTTCGCGAGACGATGCTCAGCGCCGGCTCGACGCGCTCGAGCACAATTTCAAGTGTTTCTACCTTCTCTTCGCGTTGAAGGGGAAGGCCTTGTCTGCCCCGACTGAGAAAATGGTTGGCGTGCTTGTCAGCGACGCGGCGATCTTGCGGAAAATCCGGCAAGCGTTCGAGATCCCCCCGCTGGTGTCGGATGGCCTTTATGCTCGCAACGCCAATGTCGTTTTGTTCCCCAGTTTTCGACTCGATGATGTCTCACGTGTCTACGATCAAATGATGCGCGAAACCTACCGAGCCTTTGGAAATGAACTGCTCAACGGCAAATTCAGCGAACTCGGCAGGAAGGAAGATGTAGCGGATCGGTCAGCGAAAATCGCCCGTGCTCAGGTGCTGGCGCTGGTCGATGCTGCCTTGCGGGAGGAGGCCGAGATCGCTTCGGCCACGCATGAAGGGACTCGGCAACTGCTTGCCGAGACGGGCCTGCTGCCGCGCGACACTGCCGCTCCGGAATGGCTCCGCTTTGGCCTGGCCAGCCTTTTCGAGATGCCCAAGGGTCCCTATCCCGGCAAGAGTACGTCGCTGGTGAAGCAGTCCTTTTATCCCGGCGCCGGCGGGCCGAACTGGGCCTGGCGCCGCTATCTCGATGAGATGATGCAAGATGGCTCGTTCGCCGATCCGCCCATTGAAGTTCTCGCCAATACGCTGATCAATCACTACTTCGACAATGCCGCCGTCCTGGCGGCCAGGCCGAAGACCATGGAGTACGATCCCGCCATCGCGTCCGAGAATGAACTGGCCCGCGGCCGGTGCCTGGCGTGGTCGTTGACTTTTTACCTGTTTAACAATCAATTCACGGAGTTCATGAGCTTCCTGGCCGAACTCGGCAATCAGCCGCGCGACGTGGAATTCGATAACTACTCGTTCCTGACCACCTTCTGCAAGTCGTTCAAAATCGACACCGCGGGGCTTACGCCGGCTCAATACCAACTGAAGCCCGAACGTTACACGGACTTCGCCACGAAATGGATCGCCGAGTTACGCCTCTATCCAACGCCAACCGTGCAAATGAACCTCGATGTCCAGGTCGATCCCAAGGATCCGAATGGGAAGC
>JAIOQJ010000532.1 GCA_021413475.1 Planctomycetota bacterium
CCGCTCGATCACAAGGAAGTCGAACAGCACGCCCGCCTGATCGATGCCGCCGTGCCGATTGCCGCCAATTACGGTTGCACGGAAACGCTCAAGGCGATCCTGGCGAAATTCGTCGCGAATCTGAGCTTCGTTGGCGAACACACCGTGATCGATTCAATCAATGTCGCATTCGGACATTGGCTGCGGGTCATGCCGCGCTGCGGACTCAAGGATCAACTCCAAACGTTGCTCGGTGATATCACGAACTTGATTCTTCAGGGGAGATCGCTGGAGACGTTGCGAATTGAATACGCTAAGGAGGCCAATCGCTCACGTTGGATCGACGTCTTGCGTTCCCTGCTGCAACTTTCCGAATGCTGGGTCTACTTCGGCGACAGTGTTCGTGCCGCGCCTTATCTCGCGGAGGCGTGGGCGTTTCTGATCGATAATCAGAAGAAGGCTCTGAACGTTCGGCCCCAGGCGAGTCGATACGTGCCGCTCGTTTGTTGTTACATTCGCGCCGTCAGCCAGCAACACGACTTCGATGCCGTCGCCCGTCAGCTTGGCGAACTCCTCCAGCGGATGGATCTGATTCCGAACACGCTGACGTCCGGCAGTCGCTACTCTGGCCTGCATCTCACCATCGTCGAGCACATCGTCCTTGCCCTGGTCAACGATGATTTCATCCTCGGCGAAACTGCCCGCCGCTGGCTCGACGAAGACGAGTACCTCGTCCGCCGACGGATTCATGGGGATTTGAAGAAAGTGATGGCGGGGAGCGGGCTGTGAACACCCAGGACAGGGCGGGCCGAATCCTTCGGCTTTAGATGTCGCTACTTTTTCGTAACAAAACGCGTCTTATTCTTAACAGTAGGCTACTTTTACGTAACAAAACGCCTCGTACTCATAACAAAACGCTACCTATTCGTAACAAAACGGGGTTTATTCGTAACAAGAAATGGTCCATTCGTAACAGAGAGTGTGTGAGTTTGGTGTTACGAATGGGGCGCAAACGGAAGCGATTTGTTTGAACAACTGCGTGCCGCTCCTCTCCGGAAACCGTCGAGGAGCGGCACGCAGTTGTTATTTCCCGCCGCGCAACTCATAGTTCCGCTTGCGAGGCTTCGGCGGCGGGGCGTTGGCGGCTTCGGCTTCCTCGGCCTCTTCGCGGGCTTTCATCTCGGCCATGGCGGCGGCATCGAGTGCTTTCTGGGCAGCCTCGGCGATGGCCTTCAGCGAGAGGCCGATGCGCTTTTGTTCCAGGTCGATGTTCACGATCTGGACTTCGACTTCCTTCCCTTCTTGCAGCACGTCGCGGACACGGCGAACACGATTCGTGCCGAGTTCCGAGATGTGGATCAAGCCTTCCACGCCTGGTTCAATCTCGACGAACGCACCGAAATCAGCCGTGCGGGTGACTTTGCCTTTGATCTGCGAACCGACGTGCAGCCGTTGCGAGATGGTGTCCCACGGGCTGGCGGCCAGTTGCTTCAGGCTCAGACTGATCTTGCGGGTGGCGGTATCGATGCGCGAGACCTTGACCGTCACTTGCTGGTTCAGTTTGACGACATCCTCGGGGTTCGTCGTGTGGCCCCAGGCGAGCTCGGAGACGGGGATCATGCCGTCGGCCCCGCCGAGATCGACGAATACGCCGAACGGCTTAATGCTGCGGACCGTGCCCGTGCGTGTTTGCCCGGCCTCGATTTCCGCCCAGAATTTTTCCTTCTGGCGTTCGCGTTCACGTTCCATCAAGGCACGCCGGCTGACGACCAGGTTGCGCTCTTCCGGGTTCAGTTCGATCACTTCGCAAATCAGCTTCTGATTGACGAACTGCTCGGGTTGCTCGACGCGGTAGAGATCCATGTCGCGGAAGGGCATGAAGCCGCGGATGCCGTTGACTTCGACCGATAGGCCGCCCTTGTTAGTCTCGATGACCTTGGCCTCGACCGTCATGCCGAGTTGGATGCTCCCCCAATTCGAGACGGCCTGGGCGGCCCCCATGCGGGTGAGCGTGAGCAGGCCGTTCGAAGGGTCGTAACCTTGGATCTCGACTTCGACGTCGCTACCGATCGCGGGCGGACCATCGGGGAATTGCGTGATGGGAAGCACGCCCTCGCTACGGCCGCCAGGGACGTGAACGAAAACGTCGCTGCCATGAATGCTGATCACTTTCCCCTGCTTACGGCCGCCGGTCGTTCGAGGAGGATGATTCCCCTTCGTCTCCGATTCGGCCGCGAGAGTGTCCTTCTCGTTGAAGCCCGAGATCACGGCTGCCATTTCGGCTTCGATGTCCTTGTCGAGATCTCGGAGCCTCGGAGTCATAGAAGGGGCCTGGAAAGTCTCGATCACGCGCGGCTTGCCGCCACGATCGACCGGCTTATCACGCTGCGGGCGCGGCGGCCGCGGCTCGAACTTCGGTTCCGGTTTTGGAGAGGCGGGAGTCGGTTCAGTCATGGCAATTCCCCAGCGGCGAGCCATCGGCCCGCCGCGAAACGATGGCGATTACTTCTTGAGTTCTTTGATCTTTAGATTGCGAAATTCAACTTGCTTGCTGTGCGTTTGGACGCAGACGTAACCCGAGAGCGGCTTGGTCTTGAGCTTCTCGTTCGTCGATTGGTCGTAGTCCATGACCTGCTTGCCGTTCATGGTGATGCGGATGCGCGGGCCGACGCACTCGACTTCGACCGTGTTCCATTCCGGGGCTGGCTTGTTCGCGAGGGCGCTCGGCGCGACATAACGGTAAAGTGAACAGGTAGAGTGCTCGTCGGGCTTCTTATCTGAATCGTCGAGCAACTGGACCTCGTACGAGAAATATGATGGGCGGGTTGCGGCCGATTTTTTGGGGTCGAAAACATCCGTGCGGATGCCGATTCCGCTGTTGGCCCCCTTCACCATCCGATACTCGACGTGGAAGACGAAATCGGTGAAGACACGATCGTAACGCAGGAATCCGAAGCCCATCCCCGCGGTGCGGATCATCTTGTCCTCGACGATCCAGAGGGGCTTCATCTTGTTGCCGTCGGACTTGTCCTTGTATTCGGTGGGGCCGTCGATCACCCAACCTTTGAAGTCGGTGCCGTTGAACATCTCGATCCAGCCGTCGTCTTTCTTGTCCTCGGCTAGGCCCAAGTTTGCCAGCAGACCGACGAAGAGTACCGGCATTAGGTTACGCGTAAACATGTGAGAATCCCGGAAGAAAACGGGAGGCACCATCCAAGGGCCAGGTCGCGGACCGATGCGACCGAGGCAATGGCGTCAGGCGAGCCGGCTCCCGCGAGGGGCCGGAGTAACAACCTCAATAACTACCTCCGGCCCCTCACGGGTGCCGGCTCGCCAATGGGAAGACAAAAAGAGGAGGGCCGGCGCGAAGGCCGGCCCTCCTCCGGTGCGAGGCACCAATTACTTGGTGATCTTCTTGACGTCTTCGACGATCGCGTCGATCGCCTTGGGGGTCAGGCCGCCCTTGGCGAAGCTGTGGTTCGCTTTGACGCCGCGCTCGACGTAGAGGACGACGGTGACGTCGGCCTTCTCGGCGATTTCGTAGCCCTTCGGGCCGGCCGGGTTGTCGATGCTCAGAACGCACTTCTTGAGGCCGGTCTTCTCGGCAACTTGCTTGAGCTTGCCTTCGAGGTCCTTGTTGTCGCTCAGGAACACGACGAAGCTGCCCATCATGGCGCTCGAGTTGGCCGCGGTGGCGGCTTCGATCTTCTTGATCAGAGCGATGACGTTCTCATCGACATCGCGAGCGAAAATCATCGCGACCGGGTTCTGACCATTTTCGCAGAACAAGCAATGCTTCTTGCCGGCCATCTCGCCGTTGATATTGAGCGGATGGAACGGGCCGGGGACCTTCTCGCCGACCTGCGGGCCGGACTTGATGGTGTCGGCGGCAAAAGCACTACTGGCGAACAGAACAATCGCGACTGCGGCGGAACGAATCATCATTTTGACTATCTCCGAAACTAAACAAGTTGGAAACAATTCCCGCACGGCACAGTTGCCGGGGTATCATCGTGGAGAAACTCTTCCGAGTGTTATATCCACTCATGTTGAATCTCGCCAGCTTACGCAGGCAAGATTCCACCACGAGAATGCAGACTGGGCGGGGGCGTTCTCTATTCAAATTTCACTAGCGAGCCAGGCTGCGTAAGCACCTGGAGGTGGGAGGCAAATTCCTCCAGGAGCTTACGCAACCTGGCTCGCCAATTCACATCCCCGGCACCGGGCGGTTGGCGTCTTCCTGGGTAATCGACTTGAGGATATGTGCCGCCAGCTCGTTATCTGGTTGCAAGGTCACGACGCTCTTGAGCACTTTCGCGGCCGCATCCGTCGAGCCGAGCACCAGATAGTGATAAGCCAGCAGGAAGCGGGCGCTGGCCGCCATCGGGTTTGCCTTGCAGAACTCTTCGAGGGCGCGAAGCTGGTCGGTGTAGGTCTTCGTATCCGGATAGAGATCTTTCATCGTATCCCAATCCCAACCGGGGCCCGCAGCAAGCACCGCGTAAATGGCCGCCGCCCCTTCGCGATATTGTTTCTTCGCGAAGAAAATCAGTGCGTTGAACTCGTGAAGCGTGGCGTCATTTGGAAGTTGCGCGATCGCCTGATTGATCGCGGCCTGAGCCTTGTCGTAATCGTTCGCCTTGAAGGCCGTGCGGGCGTCGTCCAGGAATTTATTGGCCGCCGTCGCCTTTTCGTCCACCGGCGGCTCCGGTGCCGGAGCGGGCGGAACGGCCTCGGGTGCGTCCACACTCATCTCAGGTGCTGCATCGACAACTTGTTCCGGCTCAGGCACCTGGATCGGTTGCGAATAATCGTAATATGGCGTGGCGTCTGCCGGTGCGGCATCGTAATAGGGATTCGCATAAGTCGCGGATGAACCTGTACCGCCTAGCAACAAACCCGTTGCCAGACCGACGGAACCGTAGACCCAGGGTCTGTAGTTGTTCCAATAACCGTGATGCCATCCACCGTGATAGTCGTGGTAATGAGCGTATCCTGGCCGATAGACGCCGTTGGGCCGATTGACGTTGATGCCGCGATTGATCTGTGTCGCCCGGTTGTTGACGTTGACCGGCCGATTGACGGCAACGTTGTTTGTCTTGTTGAAGGTGTTGTTGCTGCCGATCGCCGGCCGATTACCGATACCGACCGTTGGTCGATTGATGTTCGTGTTGCCGCCGCCAACGTTCGGCCTGTTGATATTCGTATTGCCTCCGCCGAAATTGGGCCGGTTGTTGATGTTGCCACCACCGCCAACATTGGGCCTAGAGGGCAATGGGGTGGGGGACGGTTTTGGGGCAAACCCCGGCTTTGTGCTCGGCGTGTTCGGTCTTGAAATCGGTTGCGAAGGACGTGAAATTGGCTGGGACGGTCGGGAAAACGGTTGCGAAGGCCGAGAAATAGGCTGGGACGGCCTCGAAATGGGCTGAGAGGGTCGGGCCATGGGTTGCGAGGGCCTGCCACCTCCGCTGAACGAAGGCGTAGCCGCCCGCCCACCGCCTCCTCCACCACGTCCGCCGCCACCGCCACCGCGAGGGAAGCCCGAGGAATCGCCAGGGATCAAAGCGAGTAACGCGATCGCCGGCAACAGAATCAGCTTCTTCATGTGCAAATCTCCAGGAAGAGGATGGGTGCCGGTTACTTTTTGACGCGTGTATAAGTGACTTTCACATCGGGCAATTCCTGCCCGTCCAGATCGCGATCCGAAGCTTCGAAGATGAACTTATTCTCGTCCTCCATTTGCCAAACATTCGTGCCGGTCCCATGCCGGCCGTCCGCCGTGACGCCCGCGACCTCGACCGTCCATTTGTTCCCCTTGCGGCTCCAATAGCCCTCTCCGAAGCCGCCCCGCGTGTCGTAAAACCACGAGTGGAGCCGCTGACCGGTCGGGTCCCAGCCGACGACCTGGATCATCGACATCGTTTCTTCTCCCTTGTTTGAAACGACGATATCGAGGATCAGGAATTTCTCCCCCTTCATCCATTTGCCTTTGATCGTGGTTTTGATGTCCTTTTCTTTTGCCTCGAACGACCACTCGCCGACGAGCCAGGCAAGTTCCTTCAAGCGTGCGTTCGGGGCCTCGGCAACCGTCGCGGTTTGATCCGAGAGATCGCGCACCAATTGCAGCACCCATTTTCCATCTTTCTTCATCCAGAGCGCGGAGAAAGGGCTGCTGTCCGTCTCGCCGCTCGGCTGGGTCAGGACCGATTCGCCTTCCTGCATTGCGAGGTCGTCCTTAATCAAGCGGATCGCCGAGGTCTTGATTTGAACCTTGACGCCTTTGCCTTCGCCGAGAGCGTTCTTGTACATCTCGGTCAGCGCGGCTTGGCCTTTGGTCGATTTGCCGCTGTCGTCCACATACTCAGCATCCGCGGCCCAATGGGCCATCACCGCGTTGACATCGCCCTTGTTGTACGCGGCGGCATACGCTTCGGATGCTTTGCGAATTTCCTGGTCCGCGTTGGAAGGGTTCTTCTTGTCTTGAGCGAGAGCCAAGGTAAAAATCATAGCCGCCGACACGACGACGACCGCACCCACGCCGTAGCGAGTTCGCATGATGTTGCCCTTTCATGTTGTGTGACAAAAGTCGCGAAGTCTATTATAGGGGGAATGGGTAGTTTAGCCGCGAGTCGCAGGGTTTCCGGAGACTCGCGCGCCGCCGCAAATATCTCAACGAAAGATTTGAACTACTCGATCCCAGCCCCAAAACCGTCGTGGTCATCGCCGTGGCGATCCTCGACGTTTTCGACGATCTCTTCGACGGGAAGCACATCCGCGACAGCTTCAACATCGGGCGTCATCAGCGGATTGCGCCGCTCCGGGCCAGCCGCGGGTGCCGGAGCACCTGCGGGGCGGGAACGACCGCGGCCTCGACTTCGTCCGCGACCACCACCACCACCGTTAGCGGCCGCGCTTGACGGCGAGGCCATTGTGGTTGAGGGAACGGCCGGCAAGCCCATGTGCGGTTCCGAACCGAAGCGAGTTACCACATAGGTGCCGCTGGTCTTGTGCTTCTCCAGTTCAATCAGGCCGTGCTCTTGAGCATCTTCCAGCAATTCGCTGAAAGTGCGGTAACCGTGGTACTCCTCGTTGAACGAGGGCTTTTTGCGTTTCATGGTGTCCTTGACCATCGACGACCAAAGGACTTCCTTGTTCTCCCGTCGAAGGGCGAGAAGCGATTCCATGAGCAGGCCGAACGCCTTCTTCTTCGTCTCCGAAATCTGCTGATTCATGACCGGGAGGACGGTTGAAGTAGGCTTACCGAGATCATCGTAATAGATGAACTCATCGCAGTTATCGCGAAGCAAATCGGAAGTTGCTTCCGCGAGGCCGAGACCGATGACGTGCTTGCCAAGTTCCTTGAGCTTTGAGACCAGCGGGGAAAAGTCGCTATCGCCCGAGACGATAACGAAGGTGTCGATGTGGTCTTTCGAATAGGCGAGATCCATCGCATCAACGCAGAGCCGGATGTCAGCGGAGTTCTTCCCCGTCTGGCTGCGCCGAGGGATCTCGATAAGTTCAATGGCGGCTTCGTGCAGGGGGGCGGTGTATTGGGCGAATCGGCTCCAGTCGGCGTACGCTTTCTTGACGACGATCTTCCCTTTTTCCACCAATCGTTCCAAAACCCGGCCGATGTCGAATCGATCCCGGCGATTGTTCAGTCCGATGCCGATGTTCTCGAAATCGAAGAACACCGCCAGATTGTTGGCTGTTTCACGGCTCGACGTAGTCTTCACTGCATTCCCCGGGGGCACGATCCGTCAATTGAAATTCCGCAAGCCCAGGGGTGAGGTTCGGCGAACCCCTGGGAAAAGTACCTATTGAATCTTCTTGAGAAGTACGCGAGCTTCTTTCGCGGCCTCGGTTTTCGGATACATGGCAATGAGTTTGTTCAATTGGCCAACCGCGAGGTCTTGCCTACTTGGGTCGCTTGCCAATGGCCGAACCAACGTGAGCATGCTGGCGGCGGCCCTTTCCTGTTTGGCGAGATCCTCCGCCGCGGGATCTAGTTTCTTCGGCGGTGCTATAATTGCCACGTCTTTCGGGTCCGCGGGCGGGCTGGCGACATCAACTGCCTGATTATAGGGAATCTTGTTTTTCTTGAGAAAACTCTTCACTTCCGTGCAATCGATGAAAAAGCTGAAGCCCTGGGCGACACGGGCATCGAGACCGCCTTGAGTGACCCCGACCTGCTCGCCTTTTTCGTTAAAGCATGGGCCGCCCGAATCACCGGGGCTGGTTGGCGACGTCGCTTCGATAATCATGGCCTCATGGTCGCCGATCTTGACGCCTCTCGATCCTGATGACCATTTCTTCTTGTACACATTTCGGATTTCGCCGGGTGTGTATGCCCACATCGCATCGCTGGCAGCTGGATTGCCGATTGAGAAGATTTTTGAACCAGTCGCGGGACTGTCGGCCGCGAACTTGACGGGCAGCGACCCCTGCCGGATCTTTTGCATTTCGGTGATTTTAATAACGGCCAAATCCGCTTTCTCATCGGTTGCGACCACTTTACCGATCGCCCCGACTTTACGGGCTTGCTTCATGTACGCTTCGAATTCCTTAACTGGTTTGCCCTTTTCCCAAAGCGGGAACATGACGACGACTTCAGCCGCTTGCCGGGCCACGTGCCAGTTTGTGATAACGTAGCCGTCCTTCAGATTGACGATCGAACCCGATCCCGCCGATTCGCGTTCGACATTGATGACCATCACCGCGGATTTCATGCCGGATGAATAAATCTTGGCACCATCCTGGGCTCGTCCCGAAGAACTGGCCAGAAGGATCGCCAACATTAAACCGCACGGTATCATGATTCGCATGGACGATTCCTCATCTTGATGCGCGAATTTGCCATTACAGAATCGATCAATCGTCCCGGAACGGCAGTTCTCTTCATAAGAAGAGAACTGTATCGTAACCGGGTGAATGGTCCGGTCAAGGATAAACTGAATCCAATACACGCCGAATAGTCCCGGCGCGACGTCTCTCTTGGAGCATAGCACATGGCGGACAATTTCTTTCGACTCGACGGAAAAGTGGCGATCGTGACGGGCGGCGGCCAAGGCATCGGTGAGGCAATTTGCCGCCGGCTCGCGGCGGCAGGGGCCAAAATTGCCGTCTTCGATCTTTCACAAGCAAATGCGGAAAAGGTTGCCAAGTCGCTGGGTGGGGCCGCCGTCGTCGGCAGTGTGACCAGCGAAACCGATATCGCCCGTGTCGTCAAGGAAACCGAAGCGAAGCTCGGGCCGATCGACATTATCGTCAATAACGCGGGCATCACCGGAAAAGCCGGCAAGACCTGGGAACTTGAACGCGAGGTGATGGTCAACGTCCTCGACGTCAACGTGGTCGGTCCGTTCCTCCTCTGTAAGGCGATCCTGCCCGGCATGATGGTTCGCAAATATGGCCGAATCGTCAATATCGCCAGCGTGGCCGGCAAGGAAGGCAACCCGACCATGGGACCCTATTCCGCCAGCAAGGCCGCCATCATCGCCTTGACCAAGAGCATGGCCAAGGAAGTCGTCGGCCACGGTGATATCACCGTGAATTCGATTTCCCCCGCGGTCATCCACACGCCGATTCTCGACGGCCTGCCGCAGAGCACGGTCGATTACATGGTCAGCCGCATCCCGATGGGCCGCACCGGCAAGCCCGAGGAAGTCGCGTCCCTGGTCCATTTCCTGGTCAGCGGCGAGGCGAGCTTCACGACGGCCCAGTGCTACGACATCAGCGGCGGTCGATCGACGTATTGAGGTTTTTAGTTTAGCCGCGAGTCGAAGGGTTACCGGAGACTCGCGCGAGACTTTGCATGACCCCCATCCCCACCCACTTCCCCGGCCGTGTTCCCGCCGCAACTGCCTTGCGAATCCTGCTCACCACGGCCGGGGTGCATGATCCGAACACGAAGAAGCCCTTCACCGAGGCGATGCTCTACGGTATCGCCGGCGGCGTGGGCATCGGCGCGGTGGCATTCCACTACGCGAAGGAAAAGTTCTCCTCGCTCTTCCTCGCCGGCCGGCATCTCTGGTTTGACGATCTGCTCTACCTGCAAGGGGCCCTCGATCGCCTGGGCATCAAGGCTCTCGTCCAGGAAAGTTCCAGCGCGAAGGCGGCGGAAAAGCAGTTGCGGGCGGCCGTAGCCGAGTCGCCGTGTATCGCCTGGGTCGATCTCGCATTGCTTCCGCACCGCGGCCTACCAACGGGCATGAGCGGCGGCGGCTACCATGTTATCGTCGTTCACCAGATCGCGGGTGAACAAGCCTGTATCAGCGATTTGTCCGCCGAGCCGATCTCCATCTCGCTTCCCGAATTGGCGCTAGCGAGGGCGCGCATCGTGAAGCAGAAGAATCGCCTGCTTTCTTTGGCGAAAGTGAAGCAACCAACTGATTTGGTCCCACTCGTCCATACGGGGTTGCAGTCGTGCGGCCAGGGGTTGATGATGAAAGGAGGCAAAGGTCCTTACGCGATGTCGACGCTGGCCGCGCTCGAACGCTTTGCTGATCGGTTGCACGGTTCGAAGGACAAGGAAAGTTGGGAAAATATCTTTCCGCCCGGTATCAATCTCTGGCGAGCCTTGACGAGTCTGTATCAGTTCATTGAGAGATATGGCACCGGCGGCGGGCTCGGCCGCCCGCTGATGGCCGAGTTCCTGACCGAGGCCGCCAAGTCGCTCAAACTGCCAAGTCTGAAAGCAAAAGCGAAACAATATGCCGAGCTCGGCCAAGGCTGGACGCAACTCGCCGAGACCGCTTTGCCGACGACGACTCCCGCCATGAAGGAAGCTCGCGAGTCGTATCGGCACTACGCGCACCTATTTGCCAGCAACGGTCCAATTGAGGAAAAGAAGCAAACCTGGGCAAAGCTCGATGAGCTTGCTCAACGGGTGACGGGGAAATTCCCGCTCGATCCGGCCGCCTGTACTGAGTTGCGACTGGACTTGCAGAAACGATTGCGGGTCCTGATTGAGAAGGAGCGAGAGGCGGTTTTGTTCTCAGACTCATATCCTTTTTCTTCATGATCGGCGATTTCCTCGAACGGATGTTGACGCGTTGCCCCTGGCACTTGCGCGCGATGGGCTACCTGCGCGAAGCGATCGGCATTCGCGGACGGTATCGCCGCTGCCAGCAACATTGGCAGTCTCACATCGACCATTGCCACCAGATAATCCGGCAGGCGATTGGACGTTGCGCGAAACGCCGGACCGCGGTGGTGCTCGGCGCGGGACTATTGCACGATGTTCCTCTGGTGGAGCTTTCCCGATCCTTCCAAAAAATTCTCTTGGTCGATATCGTCCATCCCTTTTGGAGCCGCTGGCAGACCAGGCGTTTCAAAAACGTCCAACGTGTCTCCGCTGATGTATCGAACATCGTGGAAGAACTGTTTTGGGTTTCGGATGAACCCGACAAACCGCTGCCAAAATCAAAGCCCGATCTCTTTCTTGATCGAACCGATATCGATCTGACAATTTCGATCAACTTGCTCTCACAATTGCCATGCATGCCGATGGGTTATCTCGTCTGGCATGGAGCGCACACGCCCGAAGAGATCGACGCATTTGCGCGCGACGTCATGCAAGCCCATCTCGATTATCTCGAACGATTGCCGGGAAAAGTGGTCCTGATCACCGACATCGAACGAATCAAAATCGATCTGTCGAATCGAATTGTGGAAGTGACGGATTTGCTCTTCGGATTGAAGTTACCGAAAGCGGGCGAAGAGTGGGAATGGAAGCTGGCTCCGTGCCCCGAAGCGGACCCGCGGCATCATTTCTATCGACGGGTAGTGGGGATTGCGGATTTTTGATGGTGTGTGTTCATCCCCGAGGTTCGCAAAGCCTCACCTCGGGGCTTTAGAGTGTACATTCCCAAGCCCCGAGGTGAGGCTTTGCGAACCTCGGGGACCCGCCCTAGCTACCGCAAATTCTTTCCCAACTGATCCAGAATCTGCGTGTTCGAAACCGAATTTCCCCAGCGGTC
>JAIOQJ010000591.1 GCA_021413475.1 Planctomycetota bacterium
AACGGGGATCAGCGATAATCCGATCTACCGTCACGAAATGTCCCTTTTCCGTCGGCGTCGGGCGATCCTCGCAATCCCGACCCCTGGAACCACTGCCATGCCGATCACCTTGAATTGCCCCAAGTGCCACAAGCCGTTCCGAGTCCGGGATGAATCCGTCGGAATGAAGGTCAAGTGTCCCACGTGTGGAGCCGTCTTGCAGGTTCCTTCCAGTCTCTCACCTGCATCACTCGATACATCAAAGATTCCGGGTTCCGAATCGCCAGCCATGCCGCCGAAAAGGCCTGCCGGTCCAGCGGCCCCGGCGAGAACTGCCCGACCCGAACCAAATCCCGAAAGTGAGAGCGACGGAGGCTCCTTCTTCAACGATCTCCCGGCACCCGGGCCGATTTCTGGTCCGCCGTCGTTAGCGGTTCCACAAATGCGCCGCCGTGGGGAACCCGAAGATGAGGATATGGGTCCACGCCGCTCGGCACCATCCGGCCCGCTTCCGAGCGCTCGCAAGCCCAGTGCTGCCAAGCCAAAACCCGCTGCCAAACGACAGGCCGAATCCGAGGAACCCGAATCAGTCGAGGAGAGTGCCGCTGGCTGGCGGAAGGTTCGAAAAGGGCTCGGTTGGGTCCGATTGGGGATCTTTCTCGCTCTCCTGCCGGCGGCGGCTAGCTTCGGAATCGTCATTTATTGTTTCCAGGAACACACGGCATTGCCGCAGGACGTCAAAATGAACGGCGTCACTGGTAAAGGACTGTCGCTCTGGACCGAGATCGAACTGGCAAGCACTTACGGCGGTGGCGTCCTCGTTTATCTGCTGCTCTTACTCGGCCGAAAAGGTTGCACGCACGTGCCTTCCGTCGCCAAGACACGCGGACTCGCGGGCGGCACACTCTTTTTCACCTTCTTAGCCTTCGTCGCCTTCGCGACTTATGCGACCAGTATCGTGATGCCCATCTTCGCGGCTCAGCGCTTGCCGCACGAGGCGGAGATCAAACCCTTCGCCTTGATGGGGTTCGTCTTTATTGGTTTCTTGGCTGAAATGTGGTTCATGCTGTTTGTCGCCCAGGCCGGCATTCCCTTGGCGAGCATGCGGATTATTCGCGAAATCGCATTATCGGCCTTCTTGCTGATCGTGTTGCCGGTGGGGGTGTATATCACGAATCACTACTACTATGCCCTTTTGCTGAACTCACCGAAACTCGAACCCGAAAAGATCCTGGAGACGAATCTCATTCAGCACGGAATCTATTTCCTGTTCTCAGCACTGTTCGTTATCCGCATTTTCAAGATCAGCGGCCTCCTGAAACGGTCGATCCGCAATTGGTTCGAAGAAAACAGAGACGCGTTGCCGGTGTCTGCGTAATTTGATCGCCTTGTACGAATTTCATCGACACCTTCAAAACGGCGCGCCGCACGGCCCGCCGTTTTTTGTTTGCATTCCGATTGAACTCGATTAACATTCACTTTCGGGCAAGTCTTTTTTTGTTACCCGTCCCGTTCTTTGGCTTTCGCCGACTTGGTTCCATCCGGATCCTCTCCTGGGAGTATGCGCCATTATGAGTCATCACATGGAAAGTCTGTGGCCGCCCGACATCAAACCTGACGTCTTGTCGCCGCGAGGCATCCTCGAAATGCAGGCACTCGCCCTCCGCGAGCAGACCGATGGCCTCTTGAGCGCGGAAGTTCGCTCGGTCTTCGATAATGCCGAGGGCGCGGTCTACCTGATCTTCGACATTGTGTCGTCGTCGCTCAGGGGAACCCGACAACGCATCCTCACGGTTCGCCATGCCACGGATCGAATCTATCCGTGCTATCTCGATGCCGAGGGATTGACTTCCACCGAGAGCGCTCACTCCGACGATGAAATCAAGGGGATCGTCCGCCGGGCCCTGCACACCGGCGACGTGAAAGCGATCGCACTATCGCTGCTCGCATCGTCCCGCGACGCCGCCAAAAACAATCGGCTCTCAGGATACACCAAGCGCCATCGCGGACACCAACGCGTGTCTCGCCCCGCTTGGATCGGCGTCGAAGCCGACGAAGAGTTCAACCACAACGGCTTCGTCGATGCACTGTACGATGAGCCGCAGGGGATTGATTAGATTTGAACGCGGAATGCGGCCCGATGTGGCCGCATTCTGCGTTTCGCTTTGTCGATCATTGATTTTCGCTTCAATTCGAATTCGTGCCCTCTCGCTTATGCCGCCCTCTACTCAACTTGTCGCGATCGCGTTATCCTAAATGATTGAGAGGCGAATAAGCTGGAGAGGAAACGCGATGAACTACATCGACCCCCACATTCACATGATCTCCCGGACCACCGACGACTATCAGCGGATGGCGTACGCTCAGTGCGCGGCCATTAGCGAGCCGGCGTTTTGGGCGGGGTTTGATCGCGGAACGGCGCTTGCGTTTCACGATTATTTCCGGCAACTGACAGAGTACGAGCCGCGGCGGGCGGCTCAGTTTCACATCAAGCATTATTGCTGGCTTTGCATTAACGCGAAGGAGGCGGAGAACGTTTCGCTTTCGCGCGAGGTCATTAGCTTGATCCCCGAGTTTCTGTCGAAGCCGAACGTGCTCGGCATCGGCGAGATTGGTCTGAACAAGAACACGCCAAACGAGGCCACCATCTTCCAGGAACACATGGACCTGGCGATGAAGACCAACGAGCTAATTCTCATCCACACGCCGCACCTTGAAGACAAATACAAAGGCACGCGGATGATCGTGGACATGCTCAAAAACGACAAACGCGTAAAGCCAGAACGCGTGTGTATCGACCACGTCGAGGAGCACACTGTTCGTTTGGCACTCGACAACGGCTTCTGGTGCGGCATGACCCTCTACCCGACGACAAAATGCACGCCGGCTCGGGCCGTTGACATTATCGAGATGGTTGGCACCGACCGCATCATGGCTAACTCGGCGGGCGACTGGGGCAAATCGGATCCCCTGGCCGTGCCGGAATTGATCCAAGAAATGAAACGTCGCGGTCACTCCGAGAGCGACATCAAGAAAATCGTTCACGACAATCCGCTCAACTTCTGGCGGCAAGCGAACAATTGGAAAGAGTGGCCGCCGGAGCCGTCGCTCAACGGTGTGGCGACGCCCGCGAAAGTCGGCAGCTACGCATAATGCTCTTCCTCGCACTCGAAACCAGTTGCGACGAAACCTCGGCCGCCGTCTTCACCGACGAACCGCGGGTGCTTTCGAATATCGTCGCCTCGCAGACGGAACGGCATCTCCCTTTCGGCGGCGTCGTGCCCGAGATCGCCGCCCGCGCGCACCTTCAGAATATCCTTCCCGTCGTCGAACAAGCATTGGCTCAAGCGAACATCACGCTTGCGGAGATCGATTGCGTGGTCGTACACAATACGCCGGGACTCGTCGGCGCGCTTCTCATCGGCGTCAGTACAGCCAAAATGCTCTCGCTGGCTCTCGACGTGCCGTTGATCGCCGTGAATCATATCGCGTCGCACATTTATGCCTGCCGCCTGGCGGCGGGTCGCGATATTTTCCCGTGCGTCGGAATGGTCGTCAGCGGCGGGCATACCGCTCTCTTTCATTGTCCGGAGCCGTTGAAAATGGAATTGCTTGGCGGCACGCGCGACGACGCGGCCGGCGAGGCGTTCGACAAAGTAGCGGCGATTTTGGGTCTTGGCTTCCCGGGCGGGCCCGCGTTGGAACGCGAGGCCGCCAGCGGTTCCGCGAACGTGTATCCGCTGCCACGCTCTTTTATTCACGAATCTCGCATTGAGTTCAGTTTCAGCGGCCTGAAGACGGCCGTGTTATATACGGTGCATGGCCAGGGCGTGTCGAAAGGGCCGACACCGCCTCCGGGGCCGTTTCGCTCGGATGTCGCCGCGAGTTTTCAGCAGGCGGTCGTCGATGTGCTCGTCTCCAAATCACGGCAGGCCTTGCGGCAAACGGGTTTGAATCGTCTCGCGGTCGGCGGCGGCGTGACGGCCAATCGCACTCTGCGGGCGGGCTTGGAAGCGATGGCGGCGAAAGAGGGCGTGGAACTCTTTATTCCCCCGATGAATCTCTGCACCGATAATGCCGCGATGGCCGCCTTGGCGATCGAGAAGTGGAAACGCGGCGAATTTGCTCCGCTTGACCTTGATGCTGAACCGAACTGGATGTGATGCCTGTATTTTCAAGTGGGGGGCTTGCGTTTTCAAAAGACGATTATATGTCCAAGTGTGATATCAGATTTTTCTCGATCAAGAGAGATATCTCTGGTGTCCGGAATTCCGACAGGTGTCCCAAAATGTCCACGCCAATAAAAAAACGGGTGACGCTTAGGTGGCGACAGGCCTCTGGTCTGTCGGATGAACGACAGGTCAGAGGTCTGTCGCCACAGGCCCGCAGTTTTCAGCTCTCGGCACTCAAAAACCTCTCTTGCATCAATCACCGAAATCCGTTCCAATCTGGGTCCTGCAACGTCCGCGCGCATGGTCCGCGCGGCTGCGGGCGAGGGCATGGATTCCCCGAAAAACGGCATGGATATGGCCTCAACATCGCAATTTCCGCGGCGATCCGCACCCCTTCCAGACGGCCTCCCCGAGGTCCGTGTCGAAGTCCGTAATGGCTCGACTCGGCCTACGGTCTACGAATTAACCGGTGAAGAGTTTCTGATCGGCAGTGTCCCGGGGTGCGATTTGCGCCTGCCGGGCACCAATCTTCCCCCCGTCATTTGTTTGATCGCACGGATGGCCGACGGCGTACGCTTGCGCAAGCTCGCACCTACCCTGCCGGTTCTCGTCAACGGCCAGCCGATTTCGCAAACCTCCCCGACCAGCCTGACGCACGGCGATTGTATTTCGATCGGTGCCGTCGATATTCAGGTTGCGATTAATCTGGCTTACGCGACTTCGCTTCGCCCCGTGCCGGCTCGCGATGAATCGGCTGGTTTCGAAAAATTCAACGAACGTTCGACTGAGCTTCAGAAGCGTGAAGCCGAGTTGCGCGAGCGTGAGCAGGCGATCGCGGAACAGGCAAAGGAACTCGAGTCCGACCGTATTCTCTGGTATCGCCGCCGTGATGAGATTGAACAGGAAATGCAGCAGGCGAAGCAGGCGGCTGTGACTCACGATCGCAATGGCGAGGATCTGGTCGCTCGCGCCAATCGTCTTTTTATCCGCGAAGAAGAACTGAATCGTCGGCAGGCTGAACTCAAAGGCGTGGAAGACGGCCTGATTCGTCTGCGTGACGAGGTTGTTGCCGCGAGAAACAATCAGCAGCAACAATTTCACGGAAGTCGCGACGAACAGACGAAAGCCCAGAGCGAGATGCGCGAAGCGCTCGAGAAAATTCGCAAGCGAGAAGAGAATCTAGAGGCGGAGTTGGCGTTGCGCCGGCAGGCCTTCGAAGATGAACTCCATCAGCGACGCGAACAGGCCGAGCAGGAACTGCGTCAGTGGCATGATCACGGCGCCAGCGGTTTGACGCACATGCGCGAGCAAGTCGAGCATGAAGTCTCCGTCAAGTTTCGCCAGCGTTCCGAGGAACTCGATCGCTTTCAGCTAAGCCTGCGAGAAGCGGTTGTTCAGCTTCGTGAGCGGAAGCAGCAGCTCGAAGAGGAAATTCGCCAGTTCGAACCGAAGCGTCGTGAGCTTCTCGATCAACAAGAGGCTCTCAGCCAGCTTCACGAAGAACTCGACCAGCGACAGGCGGAATTGAAACGCGATCGGGATGCCTTCGAGATCGAACGCCGAACCGGCACGGAACCGCTGACGCAGAAAGAGAAAGATCTTTCGCTGCGTGAGAGCGAGATCCAGCAACTTCGCAAGCAACTCGATGCCGACCGGGAAATCGTCGACCAGCATCTCAAGCAATATCAAGCGGACTTGGTCCGGCTCGACCGCTGGCAGGTTACGCTCGATGAACGCGAGAAGCAGATGCAGGCACGGGCGACGGAGGTTGATCGCCGATTCGAACTATTCGAGCGAGACACTCGCGAAATCGAGGAGCAGGTTCAGCAGATCGATGCCCGCGAGGAGCTAGTGCGAGCCGAGGAACTTCGCCAGGCGAAGCAGCGCGAGGACATCGGTCAGCGCGAGGCGAAGCTAAACGAACGTTTGGCTCAGATCGAGGGCCAGCAGGCGATGATCGCTGCCTTGCGAACTCGTCTCGAACACATGCGTGAGGAGCAGCGTCTCGAATCGGCTCGCATCACCGAAGAACGGAGCCGGATCGATGAGTATACGCGTGAATCGCAGGAACGCCTACGCGACGCGGAACTGCTCCGTGAACAGCTTTCCAACGAACAATCGGGACAGAGTGAAGTCGAGAAACTATTCCGGGATCGCTCAGAGATTCTGCAACAGGCCGTGACTCGGATGCGTGAATTGCAACAGCAATTGACTGAGGAAGACACACGCCTCCGCCAGCAGGCCGAGGCTTTGGAAACGAAGAATGCCGAGCTGGCAGAGCGGGAAAGTCTCCTGAAAGCTCGGACCGAGCAACTGATCGAGCAGCAGCATCGCCTCGAAGCAGACCGGCAAGCTCTCAAACAGCGTGAAGAGAACCTGTTCCTCACCGAAGGGACGCGCGAATCGTTGCAGGATCAATTGCGCCGCCGGGCCGATGAACTGATCAATCGGGGACAAGAACTTGACGCTCGCAACGCCAAGCTTCAGGAAGAGGCTGCTCAGTTGGCCGAACAGCGTGCGGCACTGGAAACACTCCGCACCGACGCGACCGGCCGCGAAGGGAACCTGCAACAACAGACGGCCGAGTTGGCTCGCCGCGACGAGGAATTGAAACTACAGGGCGAGAAACTCCAGTTGGCCGAGCAAGCGGTCATCGAGCAACGGCGTCAATTCGAAGAAGCCCAATCGCAGTGGGAGCAACGCCAACGCGAGGCCGACGAGAAGGCCGCATTGGCCCGCAAGGAAATCGAAGACCTCAAACAGACGCTTTCCCGACAAGCCGCCGACCTGTTCAGTCAGGTGCCCGATCTCGAATCGAGAGCCCAGACTGCTCTGGAGCGGACGTCGCAGGCTCGCGAATCGCTGCGTGGTCAACTCACTGAGCTTCACGCTTACACCAAGCAAAGCCAGGACGACCTCGATAAAGTTCGCGGGCAGGTGCAGGCCGAGATCGAGCGGATGGCCCAGCAAGAATCGGGTCTCAATCGCGCCCGATCCGAGCACCGCCATGCTGTCGCCTCATTCCGCCAGCAACTCATGGAATGGCAAACTCGCTTCGCCGATATGAAGCAGGCACTCAGCCAGGGCGAGTCACGAGTCGAACGCCGTGAGAAAGTCATTGAGGCGACGTCGCAGAATCTCGCTCGCCAGGCCGAGGAGATCGAAACTAAGCAGCGCGAAGTCACGGAAAAGCGAGATGAGATGCAGCGGCATCTCAACGATATGCGCGAGTGGTATCGCAAGAAGCTACGAGAACTGGTCGCCAGCAAGGGACAGGGCGCAGGCAAAGCGGAATACGAAGACGGTACCATTCTTCCCATTCCGCAATTCGCCGATGAGGTTCCGGCCCCTCAAGAATCCGCAGCCAGCGAGACGGCCTCGCCCGTTATTCTCTCGATGCATGAAGATCTCGATCCGGCCGATCGGAAGCTGGGCGAACTGTTGCAGACCCTCGAACTCGTCGATGCCGAGACTTTGCAGGCCCTGTGGGGCGAGGCACGGCGGCAGCATCGTCCCTTGCGTCAGGTCCTGCTCGCGAGCAATTATCTCTCGCTCTATCAGCTTGCGTTGATCGAGACGGGGAACTTGAACGGTCTGATGCTCGGCCGTTTTCGCGTCATCGATCGGATTCACTCTTCGCCGCGTGAAGCGATCTACCGGGTCTTCGATCCGCAGAGCATCGAAGTCGATGGAGCCGATCGCGGTATCTGTTTGCTGCGTCATCTCGGCGAAGCGGAGATGCAGGACGCGATCCACCCCGATGAATATAGGCAACGCTTCAGTGCCGCTCGCGACATCGCTCATCCAAACATCGCCGCCACTCGAGAAGTGCTCGATATCAACGGCCGGCCCGCTGTCGTGCAAGCGTGGCTCCGCGGCCAGCCCGGCAGCGAATTGCCTGCCGCGGTTGGCATGCCGGGCGTCTGGTTCCGTTTGCTCTCGCAGGCCGCCTTGGGGTTGCATACGGCTCATCAGGCCGGCCTAGTTCACGGCCGTCTGACTGCCGATTCGTTGCTATTAACTCACGATGGTGTCCTGAAGATCACGGGCTTGGGCGAGCCACCGTGGCTCCATTCCGGGAAGGCGACCACCGAGTACACTGTCGAGGAAGATCTCCGCGCCCTCGGCCGAATTGTTCACGACTGGTCGCAACTCGCCTCGAAGCGAAAGGGGAAGAAAGGCCTGACCGAGGGCCTGCTCGCCGTGCTTCGAGGCCTGGGTGCTGAGGAGAGCGATGGTGTTCCGATGGCGGTCTACCCGAGCTTGGCGGCTTTGCTGGAAGATCTCGATCAAGCCAGCCGCGATGTGCCCGCTGACGTGGCCGCCTGGGAGAAACTACTCGAACACGTTGCGGAGAATTCGACCGATGGGCCGCTGGTGAGGAAGACGGCATAAAACCATTTGGCGAGCCGGCTCCCGTGAGGGGCCGGAGTATTGTTTGAATACTCCGGCCTCTCACGGGAGCCCGCTCGCCAGTTGAATACACTAGCAACATGACCAATCATCTCTACCTCGTCGACGCCTTCGCGGAACAACCGTTCCAGGGAAATCCCGCCGCAGTTTGCGTGGTTGGCGAATGCCCGAAAGATCCCCAAGACCTGGAACGCTGGTATCAAAAAGTCGCCGCCGAGATGAATCAAGCGGAGACCGCATTTCTGATGCCGGCCCCCGACGGCTGGGCCCTTCGCTGGTTTACGCCGGTGAACGAGATCGATCTCTGCGGGCACGCGACGATGGCCAGTGCTCATATTCTTTGGGAAACAGAACGAGCAAAGCCGGAAAGTGCCATCACTTTTACGACCAAGAGCGGCAAGTTGATCTGCCGACAAACGCCGCTTGGCATCAGCATGGATTTTCCGTCGGAGCCGGTGGTTGAGCGTGATGCACCCGATGGCCTGATCGCCGGTCTCGGTTCACAGCCACTTTACGTCGGCAAAAATCGGTTCGATTACTTTGTGCTGCTCGATTCCGAGGAAACGGTCCGCCGACTACAGCCGGATATGGCCGAATTATCGAAAGTGCCGACGCGCGGCATTATCGTAACCGCGAAAGCCACAGGCGGGTTCGATTTTGTATCGCGGGCGTTCTTCCCGCTTGAAGGCGTGCCGGAAGATCACGTCTGCGGCTCGGCGCATTGCGGGCTTGGTCCGTTCTGGCGCGAACGATTGAAGACGGATGAAATGGTCGCCTTTCAGGCGTCTCCTCAGCGTGGCGGAATTGTTCACGTCCGGTGCGCGGGCGAAAGGGTATTTCTCAGTGGCCGAGCCGTGACGACGTTGCGTGGCGAGTTACTCGCGTAGTTCAGACAAACAATTCCTTGATCGGCTTGCCGCCGTCGGTGATCGGGACCGGTCGTTCGCCGGCACTCAATTCGATATTCGTGTCGATGCCCATGGCGTGATAAATCGTGGCGAAGAAATCGGGGACCGAGATGGGCCGATCGATGATCTTCTTCGCGATCTCATCGGTCACGCCGATGGCCTGACCGGTCTTTAGGCCGCCGCCCGCGAGAACGGTTGAAAATGCCTTGGATTGATGGCCGCGTCCGCCGCCTCCATCGAATTCCGGTGGTCGGCCGAACTCGGTGTTGACGACGATCAGAGTCTTATCCAGTCGTTTGCAGCGTTCGAGATCGGTGATTAACGCGCCGAGTGCTTGATCGAGTTGCTGGACAATCAAATGCTGGTTCAGCTGCCCCTCGTTATGGGTGTCCCAACCCGTGCCGTTGACAAAATTCAGATTGAACGAGACTTCGACGAAACGCACGCCCGATTGCACCAGCCGCCGGGCGAGCAGGCAGCGTTGGCCGAATTCTCCCCCGTATTCGTTGCGTAGATCAGCCGATTCAGTTTTGAGGTTGAACACTTTCATGAAATCGGGGCCCGCTAGCTTGAAACCTTCCGCCGCCGCGGTTGCGTATTCCTGGATGGCCGGTTCGCCGGGATGGCGTTTCAGTTGCTGTTCGCGGATCTTCGCCAGGAGTGCTTCGCGGCGAGCTTGTCGCTCGGCATCGACATCAGCGGGTCGTGTCAAGCCGTTAGGCCCCGAATCAGTTTCGAACAAATAGACGTAACCGTTCTTGGCCCCGAGAAAACCGGGCCCGCGCGTGACGTTCGGGTAGCCGATGACGACATAAGGCGGCACCTTGTCCGAACGCGGCCCGAGTTGGCTGGTAATCACCGAACCCATGGATGGGTAAAGCACCGACTCGGCGATGGGCCGGCCGGTGTGCATGCGATTGACCGCGGCGGCGTGTTCGTCGATCACATCATGATTGATGCCGCGAAGCAGGACAACGCGATCCATGACTTTCGCGGTCTGCTTTAGATGTTCGCAAACTTGAATGCCCTTCACGGCCGTGTCGATTGGGTCGTAATAAGAACCCGCCTTCTTCGCCTTCGCGTCGCCCTTACGCTTGGGGTCGAAGGTGTCCATGTGCGCCGCCCCGCCGCCGAGCCAAAGCATGATGACCGAGTCGGCCTTGCCCTTGGGCAGTTTGTCCATGGCCGGCAGAAGCGGCGCAAAGGCCGCTGCCGACGATGCGGCAAGAAAGTCACGGCGGGAGATGGAGGTCATTTTGAATTCTCTCCTTCGTTTTTGATGATATTCTGAATTAGGATTTCCCTGCTCCCCGGATTCGTTGCGGCAAACTCACACACCCTCCCTGCAACGAATCGGCCCATTTCGGCAACGCATTCAGGCCGTTTTGCAACGAATTTGTGGCGTTTTGCAACCAATACTGGTCGTTTTGCAACGAATTCGCGTCGATTTGCAACGCATTCCGGTCGTTTTGCAACGAACTTTGCGTCGTTTCAGCCGGATCCGTTGTTGCTGGTGGCGACAGACCTCTGGTCTGTCGATTCGGTCTTTGTCCGACAGACCGGAGGTCTGTCGTGTCGCCACCGCCGCGATCACGGCACGAACACAAACTCTGGCGAATTCATCAGCGTCCAAACCATGTCTTCCATCCGTTTGCGCCAGTCGTCTTTCAGGCGTGGTGAGGGCGGGTCGCCGGCCTTGGCTTGCTTTTCGAGCTCGAGTTTCAGGACCGTCGCTTCGGGGCTCAAATGATTGGCCCACGAGACGCCGGCACGCGAAATTGTCTTCTTCACGGGCGGTAGTCCCGTCTTGCGGTCGCCGAAGCCGTCGTCGAGGAGTTCCACGAACAGCCGGCGTTCCTCGTCGGTCGGCTGGCGTGAGAGAATCCGCTCAAAACTATTTTCGATCAGTTGCGAAAGTTGCAGGTCGCCAATGGCCATGGCAGTGAAGGCGGAATCATCCGATAGCCGCGAGGCACGAATATGGCTCAGGCCGTTCGCCAGGATCATCGGCTGTAAGGCAGTCGGCATGTCGTCGCGATCGGTTAGCGACGTGGTGCGCGAGTTCCGCCAGCCGTAGGCCATCATCACATCGACGAAGGTTTGTGAAATTGGCAGCGAGAGGGCAGGGCGGTCCCGTTCGTTGGCGAGATCGACGAAGTTCCAGGCCCGCCGTGGGATGCCGAAATTCAGGCACTGCTTGATGGTTTGCCGCCCTTCCGGATCGAAGGTCAGCATCTCGCAATCGAACGGCTTGCCCGCGGCGACGAAAAGCGAATCGACGATTTGCTCGGCGGTCATTCGGCGGCGGGTCGGTGACGCGTACAAACTGGGATGATGCTCAACTCCTTGCGGTGTCGGCATAATCGCACGCTGGTAGGCATGCGAGTTCAGAATTAAGCGGGCGACATGTTTCAGATCGTAATCGTGCGTGACGAGCTCCCGCCCCAGCCAGGCGAGCATTTCCGGGTGCGACGGCTTGGCCTTGCTCCAGTCATCGACCGGATCGACCAGGCCCAACCCGAGGTATCGGCTCCAGAGGCGATTGACCAGCACTTGAGCGAAACGTTCGTTCCGAGGCGACGTGATCAATGCCGCGACTCGTTCGCGTTGATCGTTCGGGTCGCGCAGAATTCCGTCAGGAAGCTCTGAAGGAACCAGGGCGGCGAACTGAAAGCTCGGCGAAACCTTCGACCCGACGTGGAGCGTCACCTTGACGTTCGGCACACGGCCACCCTCGCCCAGTTTCACGGAACTGGTTACGGGGAGCGTGATCGCCTCACGCTTTAGCATCGCGGCCAGGGTGAAGAGCTGTTCCTGTTTGAATCCACGCGACGACGGCGAATCGTGGCAGCGCGAGCAGGTCAAATCGACGCCGAGGAATGCCTTGGAAAGCACTTGGGCTTTGGCGGCCATCGGCACATCGTTCTCGGTGGCAACCGCGAAACCGCCCGGTGAACCGTGCAGATACGAGCCTTCCATCGAGATCAAATCGCTGACGAAGCGATCCATCGGCAGGTTTTCGAGAAAGGCCTGGTGCAGCCACCAGCGAAACGGCCCGGTGTTGTTGAGCGTCGGCTTCAAAAGCCCCGGGTTCTCGGCCAGCACATCCTGCCAGTAACCGACCCAGTGATCGGCCCAGCGGGGATCGGCGAGCAATCGGTCGAT
>JAIOQJ010000529.1 GCA_021413475.1 Planctomycetota bacterium
TTGATGTGGCTCGGCGAACAGGTCGATGAATACGGTATCGGGAACGGCATCAGCCTTATCATTATGGCCGGCATCGTGGCCCGCTTGCCGGATGCCACCAAGACCCTGATTTTCGACCCGATCACCGGCAGCATCAAGGAATCGCTCTTCACCCTTGGCGGCGGCACGGGCGATATCAGCTTCGAAAAACTCTTGCTCCTGATCATCCTCTTTATCGCTGTCGTGGTTGGCGTCATCGCCATCAGCAAGGGACAGCGGCGGATTCCGACGCAGTCAGCCAAGCATGTTCGCGGCCGGCGCGTCTACGGCGGCACCCGGCAGTTCCTGCCTCTGAAAGTGAACCAGGCGGGCGTCATGCCCGTCATCTTCGCTTCCAGCTTGTTGATCATTCCGTCGTTCTTCTTCCGGATGCTTGCCGAACGGCAGATCCCCTGGGCTCGTTCACTGGGCGACAACTTCCAGCGTAACTCCGGCTTCATCTACAACATCATCTACATCGGTTTGATCTACTTCTTCTGCTACTTCTGGACGGCCATTACCTTCAACCCGAAGGATATGGCGAATAACCTGAAGGATTACGGCAGCTTCATCCCCGGCTATCGGCCCGGGAAGAAGACGGCCGATTATCTTGAGAAGGTCTTGATGCGCATCACCTACGTGGGTGCCGCGTTCTTGGCCGTCATTGCCATCATTCCGAACATCATCAACAGCGAACTGGAAGTGCCCTACCAGGTTGCCGCGTTCTACGGTGGCACTGGCTTGCTCATCGTGGTCAGCGTCTGCCTCGATTTGGTGCAGAAGATCAACAGCCACCTCGTCATGCGAAATTATCCTGGACTGACCGAGGATTGATCACGATTCGAGTTCGTTAATTCCGAGCCCGAAGCGCCAGCAAGGGAGGACTCCTCCCGTGCTGGCGCTTCGTGCTCGGGTCGCGTTTCCGCCTTGTCTATGCGCAGGGTGCAGACTATGAAGATAACTTCTCCATCGACTCAAACCCCTTGAAAAATCTGAAGGTGCAGGCCTAGCCAGTGTTTCGGCAGAATATCCAACAGGCTCCTGAACTGAAGTCGATGCGCGAGATCGGCATGATGCGCGAGGCCGGCAAGGTTGTCGCTCGCGCTTTGCGATTGTGCCGTGCGATGGCGATGCCGGGCGTGAAGACCAGCGACATCAACACGGCCGTCGAAGAACTCTACGCTCAATGCGGCGCCATCCCTCTCTTCAAAGGCTATGTGGGTCCGAAGACACCCTTCCCCGCCGTGACATGCGTTTCCATCAACGAACAAGTGGTGCATGGCATTCCCGGACCACGTGTGTTGAAAGAAGGCGATCTCCTGAAAGTCGACACGGCCTGCAAGTTGAACGGGTGGTGTGCCGACGCGGCGATTACCGTGCCGATCGGCAAAGTGCGGGCGGAGCGTTTGCGGCTGCTGCGGGTTGCCGAAGAAGTGCTCCAGCTCGCGATCGTCGAAATGGGCCGCCGGCATTGGTGGTCCGAAGTGGCCGTCCGCATGCAACGGCATGCCGAATCGCAGGGCTTCTCGGTTGTGGAACAATACGTTGGTCATGGCATCGGCCGCGAAATGCACGAAAATCCGCAGGTGCCCAACTACATCAGCAAGGACCTCAAGGACCGTTCCGACTTCAAGCTGGAGCCAGGGATCGTTCTGGCGGTCGAGCCGATGGTGAACATGGGCCGTCGCGATGTGGATACTCTTGGCGACCACTGGACCGTCGTGACCAAAGATGGCCTGCCGAGCGTCCATGTCGAACACACGCTGGCGCTGACTCCGCAAGGGGTTGTCGTGGTGACGGCCGACGAGGACACGATTCTGGCGGCCACACCCATTGCAAGTAGTTGAGATTGCTAGATTTCGAGTTCGAGCGATAATAGGGGATTCTCCTAGTTCGTAGTGACCCGCTTTAGCGGGTCGGGACACACAGGCCCGCTAAAGCGGGTCACTACGAACTAGGAAGTCGAGCTGGAGCTCTCTGCACGAGACTGACAGGCAAGAAGTTCACCCGGAAGTCACAAAATCCTCTTGCCTATCGGAACCGGTTATCTACAGTGAAAGATTCCTGAAGAGTCGAGATTTATTTGCGTTCGAGGTTTCCATGAAGGTCCGTTCCAGCGTGAAGCGAATCTGCGAGAATTGCAAGCTGATCCGCAGGCACGGGAAAGTGCGCGTGATCTGTTCCGATCCGCGTCACAAACAGCGGCAAGGCTGAGCAGGAGTCGCGAAATGCCACGTATTCAAGGTGTCGATCTTCCGCCGGATAAGCCGACCCATATTTCCTTGCGATATTTGCAAGGGATCGGGCCGACGACTTCGTTGCGCCTCTGCGAACAGGCCAACGTCGATCCGCAGCGAAAAGCCAAAGAGCTGACGGACGACGATGTCGCCCGCATCGCGACCATTCTCGATCGCGACTATTTGATCGAGGGTGCTTTGCGCCGGACGGTGCAAGGCAATATCGCCCGTTTGCGCGACATTGGCTGCTATCGGGGCTCGCGGCATCGCCGAAGTCTGCCGGTGCGCGGCCAGCGCACCAAGACGAATGCACGCACTCGCAAGGGGCCGCGCAAGACGGTCGCCGGCAAGAAGGGCGTGAAGGAACTGCGGTAATTAACGGAACGTGGCAGCCAGTCATCACTGACTCCGAGCCCGCCAATTTTTGGCCGGCATCGGGACTGGCTGTTTACCCCAAGGCACACCTGATCAACGAAGACAATGGCCAAACAAAAAAAGCGGAAGCAGCGGCGGAACGTAAGCCGGGGCATTGCCCATATCCAGGCGACGTTCAACAACACCATCGTTACCATCACCGACACGGCGGGTGATACGCTCACGTTCGCCTCGGCGGGAACGGTTGGCTTCAAGGGAAGCCGAAAGAGCACCCCGTTCGCCGCCCAGCGAGCTGCCGAGCAGGCCGCTGAAAAGGCGTCGAAGTACGGTCTCAAGGAAGTCGAGGTCCGCGTTAAGGGCCCCGGAGCCGGCCGCGAATCGGCGATCACG
>JAIOQJ010000540.1 GCA_021413475.1 Planctomycetota bacterium
CCGCTTGGGCAGGAAGAAAATGAACGAGAGCAGCAGGCCTCGATCCTCGACCGGGTAAAAGCCGGGGTCTGCAAACTGTTCCTGGGCCGCTTTGAAGACGAGCCCCATCCGCTCGGGGAAGCACCACCGGCTCCCTGGCGCGAAAGGTCCTTTGGTGAGGTCATGATACTTCCCGTCGAGGTACTGATGCGCCTGTTTGGCGGCGGCGTTGAGGGCCTGGACCATTTTCGCATCGGGGGCGAACTTCTTGCCCTTTTCAATGCCGAGCGTACGCAGCGTGTCGATCATGGCACGGTCGCGCTCCAGCCACGGTTCGTGCTGGATGACGCGATCCAGCGATTCAAAAAAACGGATGTCATACGGAATGGTCGCATCGTACAGGACGCCGGCGGCATCCACGTAGGTTGTCGGCGTCGGATTGTCCGCCTTCGACAAGGGGTAAATCTTGATCCGCTTGCCGTACTCCACTGCCTTGGCCAGGTCCTCGTCGCTACCGCTCTTTCGAATCGACCGCAGCAGGGCATACCCTTTGTACGTCAACGACGGCAAAACGATGTACCCGTCGGGCACTTTGGCGGTGTGGGCCGGCGGGAGAAAGAGGTACTTCCCGCCCTTACCTTTATCCGCCCCGGCTGGTCCGACGTCCTCGAGCGGCGTCTGCCAGGCATCCATGATCGTGCCCACGATGGCGCCACCTTCGGCCGGCGGAATCTCCATGACGACCGGCCCTACATTCTTCGTATCGAAGTACGGCGTGAGATAGATCACATCGGTGTTGGGCGTGAGCGTCTGGTTCTTCCAGTCGAGCAGGCGCGACCAGTAGAGCATCTGGTTGTCTTTGGCCTTGGTCTCGCGGAGCATCGCCTGGTGCATGAGATCGCGATTGACCGTCGGCATGCCCCAGATCACCGCCTCGATGGCGCGATGGTTCAGGACTTGTCGTTCGAGGTCTTGAAACGACGCCGCTTCGGATGGCTTCGCGGGCGACGGCCCCGGTTCGGCATTCTTTTCCTGCGCGCTCAGAGTAGGCGAGAGCCAGATTGCGGCGATCGCGACAAAGCTGCGAAGCGGAATGCTGCTAGACATACTGTCCTCTTGGATGTGGGATAATCAGGTTGTGTCACCTATGGATATTGCCCCAGCGATTCCGGCTGAGGAATGCGAAATCCGACGGTCAGAAAGTAGCCGATTGTGTAGATGACGACAGTGGAATCAACTGCGAAAGGAATCCAGAACCCACTAACGAAAGAATGCTCGGTGTTGGAAAGCACTAGCCAGGCCATGAACGCCTTTTCCATCGCGCTGTAGAGAAGGATCGGAACGCGCCACTCAGGAACCATCGCCGAGACCATCATGTCGACGCCCATCAGCCCGACCATGATCCCCCAATGCTGGATGATGATCGTGTAGTCTTGCAGGTAAGGCAACTTGGCCACGTTCGGCATGGCCCATGCCGGCAGGAAAGCGTAGAGACCCACCATTGCGGTTCCAGCCCCGGTTAACAAAAAAAACGGCCGGAACGTGCGGCTGAAAAATCGATGGAGCGATTGATTTGCGATCGCGCCCATGATAGGTCCTGCTTTCAGGTAGTTCAAAGGGCCGAATGGGGAATCTGTTCTAAGAAGAATTTTCTGCGAATTCTGATCGCGAAAAAGAGCGGCCGGACAGTTAGGCCCGGCCGCTTGCGAAAACGCGATCAAGCGAACCTATCGGGTACCGCCTCCGCCCTGCTGGAGTTTCTGAAGGACTTGGTCCAGATTGAAACTGCCCGGCTTTTGACGGGGTGGGAAATCCTTGTAGGTCTCAAGGTGTTTGCTGACAAAGGCGACGGCTGGCAACAACACGAACGCGTGATCGACGCGCCATCGGGCATAATCGCCTGCCTCGTGATCGGCCCGCTCGAACGGATCGGTACGAAGGCAGAACAGTTTCGGAAAGCGCAGAGTCACCAAGGGCTCTTGCCAAACGTCCAGCCCGTGCGCACGCTGTTCCATGAACACGACTTTCCAACGGTCGTACCGCAGATTGGCCAGACTGCCGTCGTCGGTCCAGTAGAAGAACTCGTGCCGCGGAGACTCTTTCACTTCGCCTTTGAAATAGGGGATCAGATTGTACCCATCAAGGTGCACCTTGTAATCTCTTTCATTCGCCTTGTGGCCTTTGATCAATTTCTCTTTGATGTCCGGCTCGCCCGCCGCGGTGAGCAGTGTCGTGAGCATGTCTTCGTGCGAACAAATGCCGTTGAACACCGTTCCCGGCTTGATCACGCCCGGCCAGCGGATCATGCAGGGAACGCGGTAGCCACCTTCCCAGTTCGAGTTCTTTTCGTTACGGAACGGCGTGCTGCCGCCGTCCGGCCAGGAAAAGCACTCGGCACCGTTGTCGGTCGAATACATCACGATCGTGTTGTCTGCAATTCCCAGCTTGTCGAGTTTGTCGAGCAATTGTCCAACGTGCCCGTCATGTTCGACCATTCCGTCCGCATACACGCCCAATCCCGTTTTGCCTTCGGATTCCTTCTTCAAGTGGGTCCAGATATGCATGCGAGTTGAATTCCACCAGAGGAAGAATGGCTTCTCGGCCTTTACCGCGCGGTCAATAAAGTCCAATGCGCCTTTGGTGACCTCTTCATCAACCGTCTTCATTCGCTCAATCGTCAATGGCCCGGTATCCGTGATCTTGCCATTGGCGAACGACTTGATGACCCCTCGGGGGCCGAACGCCTTCTTCAACGCGGGATTCTTGAAGTAATCCGGATGCTCGGGCTCTTGTTCGGCATTCAGGTGGTACAGGTTGCCCAAGAATTCGTCGAAGCCGTGATTTGAAGGCAAGTGCTCATCGCGGTCGCCTAGGTGATTCTTGCCGTACTGGGCGGTCATGTACCCGTGATTCTTCAACAGTCCCGGGATGGTCGGATCCTTCTCGGACAACCCTTCCTTCGCGCCCGGGAGGCCGACTTTGAGCAACCCGGTGCGGAAAGGACTCTGACCGGTAATAAAAGCCGCCCGTCCCGCCGTACACGACTGCTGTCCATACCAATCCGTGAACAATCCGCCCTCTTTTGCAACTCGATCGATGTTCGGCGTGCTGTAGCCCATCGCTCCACGGTTGTAGGCACTGGGGTTGTTGTACCCGATGTCGTCGCCCCAAATGATGCAGATATTCGGCTTCTTGCCGTCCTTCTGCAAATTGGCGGACACCTTTTGGTTGTGAGCGTCAAGGGCAGCACGGGCCGCCGAACTGATGCCCGCATCGCAAGACGGCTGGATTGAAATGGCGGCAACAAGGTTTTGCAGAGGTGCCTCGTTGGCCGCAACGGTGTCCCTCGGAATGCTAAACTGCCCAGTTGCGGCAGCCCAGCCAAGTACTGCACCAAGGGCCACGAGGGCTCCTGATACCAAGATCGAACGCCTAAGCATGTGTCGTCCTTCAAAGGGTGTGGAGAAAGAGATTTTCGGTTACAGTTTAAGTCGAAGCGAATGTCCGACTTGATCCCATTGATACCGAAAAGACAAGCCAACTCACGAGAATTTCCTGCGCTATCCAAAAACGGCAAAAAACGCTCTGGCTCACCTTTTTTCCGAGAGGCAAATGTTATACCAATGATTTGAAATATCGAGATAGAGGTTAAATTGGCGATTATGAATGGACGTCGTCTCGAATCGCCGAAATCAATTCATCGGGGCGGAGCTTTCAAACCGAGCGAAATCGCACATCTGAATGCCGAACCGCACAAATCAGTCACCCTAGATTGACCGATGCAGCAAATAGCTGGAGAGTCTGTGCAACAACAGCAGTTCATCTCACCCGCCGCACGGGTTGTCCACTTGACAGACTTTGACCACCTCGGCCCCCTTTTCTCTAACTGGCAGGGTCGGTTCGAACAACTCTCGTGTGGTCGGTTCGAAGGAACGCTACGAGTCGTCCAGGGCCATGCTGTCCGCGTGTTGGCGATCGAGGGCAACCAACGTGTAATGCTGCGCGGACGGGATGCGGCGGGTCTGTTCTCGGTTTACCCCGTCATCGCGGGAAATGCCGCAAGTGTTTGGCAAGGACGTCGGCTCAGTCCGGGTCAAATCGTCGTACACGGGATTCATGCTGACACAAATCATACATCGGCAAGGCAAACCAGCCATCTTGGAATGTCCATCCACCCAGAGACACTGCAAGAAGGCATACGCTCGCTGCTAAACTCGGACGATACGACCCTTCCGCGCACTTGGGCGGTCCTTTCACCAGCACCCGATGCATTTGATTGCCTCAAACGCCAAGTCACCCGCTTGTTGAGCATGGGGGTGGCCGACCAATCGCCGCTCGGGTCGCCGGAAGGCCATCGGCTCGAACAGGAGTGCGTGCGGTCACTGGTTGCCCTACTCGATTCGACCGCTGCCCCGAGACGGCAACTGTCATTGCCCGCACGAACGCGGCTAGTCCATCTTGCCGAAGAATTGATGCGGGCACGGCTCGCCGACTCGTTCGGAGCGATCGATTTGTGTCGGGAACTTGGCGTCAGCGACCGGACGCTGCGCCTTGCATTCCGCGAAAGGTACGGTCTCGGGCCGATGGCGTACTACAAGTTCCTCCGCCTGAACGCCGCCCGGTCCAGAATAAAGGCTAATCCACTCATTACGATTGCGGATGTGGCCCGCGAATATGGATTCCATCACCTCGGCAACTTCGCAGCCGATTACCGCCGCCTTTTTGGCGAAAGCCCCTCCGAAACGCCGCGACTTTAGCGAAAACTTTGCCGTTTTCGCAAGCTCCTTCACGTTCGCTCGAACCAACCGAAGTCAGAGTGAAAAACGAGGGCAGGATCTTGTTAAGTTGGGCTGATCTGGCCTTCGTATTGACTTTGATTGGAGAATCCGAGTATAGGGTCCCCGGGGGGGACCGTCGGCAGAAGCACCTAAGGCCGTATCCGTGGGGGAGACGATGGGCCGGAGAATCTTCGTTTGCCTCGTCATATCCACAGTTTTTTCCGTCTCGGCGTTCGCACAGCAACTTCCAAGTGCCGAAGCGACATGGTCGAAGGCCTCAGTCACCGAATCGCCAACAAACCAATCCAGCGAAAAGCCCGCCGCGGCGGAGCCCAGCATGGAGCAGCCCTCGATCAAAGAGGTTCCGGCGGAAAATCCGCGGGCACCCGCAACGATGACCCTCGACGAATTCCTCAGGCCGACATTCCGTGTTCGAGGCTTGATCGAAGCCGAACCCGTTGTGGCCGCCCAATCAGCTCAAAGCAAAGCGGTGATCGGAGACCTACAGAACGGATACGGCTTCCGCCGAGTGCGATTAGGAGCACAGGGCTCGATCGGCGATTCCGCAAGATGGGTCTCCGAGGTGGAATTGGCAGGCGGAAACGTGCAGTTCCTGGATGTGTTCATCGGACTAACCGCGCTCCCGGTGGTTCGAGAGTTGCGGGTGGGCTACTTCCGGGAACCGTTCAGCCTGGAAGGAATGACGGGTGTACCCTTTCTTACGTTCATGGAGCGATCACCTCTGAACCCACTGGACCCGGCCCGTAATTGGGGGATCGCGGGGTATTGGTGGCCGGATAGCGAGCGAACTGTTCTTGCCTTCGGCATGTTTCGGGATGGCACCAATAGCGCCGGCCTGAGCCAAGGCGACCAGGACGCGTGGGCGTATACCACCCGGTTCACCGGTCTGCCGATTTACGAGCCAGGCGATGACAATTTTCGCCTCGTGCACCTCGGAATGGCCTTATCTCAAAGAAATCCGAACAATGGAGTGGTCTCATTCAATCCTGGATCAGGCCTAAGTCTGCTAGCGGTTGTCGATAACCCTGCCATCCCGTTTCTGCCGGCCGTCGCCATCCCAGCCAGCACGCAGCAACTTTACAACCTGCAGGCGGCCTATGTTCGCGGACCATTGTCTGTTCAAAGCGAATGGTTCGGTACCACCATCCAACAAATTGACGCGGGGGTCGTCTTCCTGCACGGATTCTACGCGCAAGCGAGTTACTTCCTGACGGGCGAGCACCGCGGCTACGATCGTACCCGAGGCGCATTCAGCCAGGTAAAAGTCCATCACCCCGTGATTCGGACTCGCGACGTTCCGGGAGGCGGATGCGGTGCGTTCGAGGTTGCGGCACGCTACTCGTTCTACAACTTCAGTTCGTCGAATTTACCACCAGCGATGGACGGGACGTCCAGTCGGGCGCTCTTGCGACAGATGGAGCTAGAGATGAACTGGTATCTCAACGACAACACGCGGATCATGTTCAACTACACCCTGCCATTTGTGGACAAGGTGGACCGCGTAGCGACCTCCGCAAATGTCTTCGGCATCCGGGCGGCGCTTTACTGGTGAGGGTCGCCGAGCCGTACGACACGGCTCGGCGATAGTCGCTCAAGAGGTGGAAATTTTCACGAAATCAAAACGCTCAATACCGTAAGGTCGCCCTCAGGATGAACCCGTCAATATCGAAATTTCGCTTTGTATAGACCGAGGTAGTGTACACCGCGCCGAATTCCACTTTGTTGGGGACGATGACAGCATTGGCGCCCGCCGCGAGCATGACGACCGTGCCGTTGGCCGAGAAGTCGCCAAAATTAATGTAGCCGTGTCGCGTGGGCAAATTGACATTGTAATTCTTCGTCGGGAAAGACGAGTTGATTTCGACGAGCGGATAGAGCCAGCCGAAGCACTGTCGATCGAGATGAAGGTTCACATACCAATTTTCCACGGAATCCGGGTCCGAGCCCGCCGTAAAATTGAAGCCGGTAGTCGCCAGAACGTGGAATTTACCGATCTCCTTACCCGCAGTCACGTAGGGCGCAAGCTCCCACGGCGGATTCCCCTGGAACAACTGGTGAGCTCCACTCGGAGCTGACCAGCGCATGCCGGCCGTCAACAGAAACTGGTCAGCTTCGTTCGCGATCAGCGTGTACTGAACGAAGCCGCCCAGGTCGAGCCACCCTTCGCGAACCCGATCGACATTCGTCCTACTCTGCACGGCCCGCTGAAGGTTAGGGAACAGGGCAGGCTGGTTCCTGCTGAACGTAGCTTGCGCGTAACCGCCTTGATTCAGGCCGATGGACAGCCTCTCGGAGAGAGCCACCGTAATCCCGGCACCGTAAAGCTGCATACTAGCCGAGGGTAGCACCGGCAAACTCGACACATGATAGGACATGAAGATCGGATACATCTCCGTAATGGCGCGGGGATCAATGCTTTGCAACGGATTGCTGATGAAGCCGATAATGTTCTGAAACTTTTAGGTGCCGCGTTGGCGGATATACGCAGGCGCATCAGTCAGGTTCAAGGCCGGCCCGCCATCGTCGGGAAGGAGGACGGGCGCACCGCTGGTAACCGGCGCGGCGTTCGCC
>JAIOQJ010000541.1 GCA_021413475.1 Planctomycetota bacterium
CACGGGGCGCTTACGCAACCCCGCTCGACAGCCAATTCATCAAAACACAAAACTCAGCCCATCGTGAGCCATTTCGACACCGGCCGGCAAGCGGTGGTTGAGTTGTTCGTAGTCAAATTCATGCGACATATGCGTCAGGTATGCTTTTTCGGGCCCAAGCCGCTCGATGATTTCGAGAGCCTGTTCGAGGCTGAGATGGGCCGGGTGCGGTTTGTAGCGCAGGGCGTCGATGATTAGGATCCGCACGCCTTCGAGCAACGGCCAACTCGTTTCGGGGATCTGACTGACGTCTGTGCAATAGGCCACGTCGCCGATGCGGAAGCCGAAGACGTTGAACCAAGCGTGCTTCAAAGGGATGGGGACAATCGTTTGTTCAAGAACCTTAAACGGTGCCGTGTCGATTCGCTTAAACTCGATTTTGGGCACGAAGCCGATCGGTATCTCGCGTTCCGAGTTGAAGGCATAAGAGAACACTTGGCGAATCACCACTTCAACTTCGTCTGAGCAGAAGATCGGCACTGGGCCGTTGAGATGACGCGACATCATCCGTAGATCGTCGAGCCCATACAAGTGATCGACGTGGTAATGCGTGTAAAGGACGGCATGCACCGCCTTCACTTTCTCGCGCAGCAATTGCAGGCGCATCTCCGGACCGGTGTCGATCAGAATGTTACCAGTGGGGGTGCCGATCAGCACGGAACTACGATACCGCTGGTTGCGAGGATGCGTCGAGTTGCAGACAGGACATTCGCAGCCGAGCATCGGCACACCGACCGAGGTGCCGGTCCCAAGAAACGTGAAAGTACGCGGACCGATCATCTTGCTCCTACAATCCTGTAGCCGCGTTCGCCAGAAAGCGGGGGACATTCGCCCGTGTTCTGGCGAACACGGCTACAAAGCGTTCGCTAATGCCCCGCCTTGCCATTCACCTGACTCCGCCTCCCGCGCACACTATGCGGGAACATTTTCTCTTGCTCAATGTTACCGTTCGCATCAAGCGGTACGGGTTTGGCCGTGCCGACGATCTGGAGGTTCGGATTTTTTCTGGCCTCTTCGACAAGCGCGTCGGACACCCAAATATCGGTGACTTCCAGCGTGTTGGCGATCATGGCGAACTTTAGCTTCTCGGGGATTGGCTGCCAGCATGTCTCGATGCCGCATTCAATGGTCGTGAGATCGGTGGGGAACGCGAAAGGAAGCTGCGAGCGTCTGAGGAAGCAGGCGGTGAGATTGTTCATCCGAAATGGAATCGGGTCAATCGACTTCAGGAGCCGATCGGTTGTGAGGTCGGCAATGCCGACGCCGGTGCCGTTGCCGTGACTCTCGGGGGAGAGGTCCAGACAAATCATGCGCGTGATTTTCGGCTTGTTGGTCTCGAGTTCCGGTGCCGCTTCGATCAACAACCGGCCGACGACGTTGGGGTCAATTCCGGCCCCTGAGTAATTTTTGCCGATCTCGCCGATGACGAGGACGTCGAGTTCCTCGAAGGGAAGCCGTCCCATCAAGGTGCGTGCTTGATCGAGCAGAGCCGGCTCAATATCGCGAACGTCGTCGCGGTCGACGACTTGCAGGAGCGCGGTCTCTTCGTTGGCGTTCTCGACGATGCCAAGCCCGCCGAGGAACTTCGTCTTTTCAAGGATGGTCTTGAACGTTTCGGGCAACATCTGCTGGAGGCCTTTCCATCCCCAGCGGTGGTGCTGGGACGCCCCTTCGCGTTTGCCGAGACCGATGACGCACATCTTGGAAATGCCCGATTCGTACTTGCTGCGATAGTCGGTGTGTGGCTTGATGCGCGAGACCGTTACGACGCCGTCAGCCGCCAATGCGTTACGATCCCACCAGACCGGTTCTCCCCAGCTATTGACGCCAATCTGCGTCGTTTCCATGTCGGTTTTCACGGGCACGCCAAGCTCGGCCTCGCTGATATGGTAGCTGGCCAACAGTTCGCGTTGGCCATCGGCTGTGGCCCCGCCATGCGAACCCATTGCCGCGACGACGAATGGCTTGGCACCAAGTTCCTGAAGAGCCTCGATCGTGGCACGGACGATCACCGCAATGTTGGCAATCCCCCGCGAGCCGCAACCGACGGCGATGCGGTCCCCCTTCTTGATCCGCTTGGCGACCTTCGAATTCAGCCATTGCTTTTTCGTTTCCCCGGCCACGTCGGCCACGACCGGCTGCTTGGCAATTTGTCGGACAAGAGTTAAGGAAGGGATGGTCACGGTTCAATTCCTTGAGGTCGAAACACGCGGGAGGGTAACTGTCATCTTGCCGCGCCGATGCGGGCTTGGCCAGAGGGAATGGTGAGTTGGGGAACGCAAGCAACCCGAGTAAGTTCAAAAAACACAAAACCTTATCACGAAAGCACGAAAGGATGAAAACACGAAAAAGTTGGAACGAATTCGCGGCGGCGGTCTTTCATCCAAGTTTTTTTCGTGTTTTCATTCTTTCGTGTTTTCGTGATCGATTCTTCTCTTTTCACGATCATTGCCTCTTTTTTCGTCCGCCGCGTTTCTTCTTCACCTGCGGCGACGGGACCGCTTCGCCTTTCAGTTTCGCGATGCGGTCGCGAAGTTCGGCAGCACGTTCGAAATTGAGTTCCTGGGCGGCTTGCAGCATCTCGACCTGCAATTCTTCGAGATACTCCGCCGTCACGTAATCGGTTTCCGCTTTACCAGCTACTTCTTGCGCCAACTGATGGGCGGCGACTTCGTCCTCGATCACGCTTCGGATGGCCGAGATGACGGTACGCGGCGTGATGCCATGCTCTGTGTTGTAGGCGATCTGAATTTCGCGACGGCGGGCCGTTTCCGAAATCGCCCGCTGCATCGAATCGGTCATGTGGTCGGCATAAAGGATCACTTCCGCGTTTACATTGCGGGCGGCCCGGCCGATGGTCTGAATCAGCGAAGTGGCACTACGCAGGAAGCCTTCCTTGTCGGCATCGAGAATCGCGACGAGCGAAACTTCTGGAAGATCGAGGCCTTCCCGAAGTAGATTGACGCCGACCAAGACATCGAACGCTCCTTCGCGAAGTTCACGCAAGACTTGCACTCGCTCGATGGCGTCGAGTTCCGAATGGAGCCATTTGCCCTTCAATCCAGTTTCGCGAAAGTAGTTCGACAGATCTTCCGACATTCGCTTGGTGAGTGCCGTGACGAGCGTACGTTCCTTGCGCGCGGCTCGTATTTGGATCTCTTTCACCAGATCGGGAACTTGACCCCGCGCGGGGCGCACGTGAACGATTGGATCGACGAGTCCCGTCGGGCGGATCACCTGTTCGATGATTTCGCCTCCGGTACGTTCGAGTTCCATGGTCCCCGGCGTCGCAGACATGAACAGGGCCTGCTTCAAACGGCCTTCCCATTCCTCGTACTGGAGCGGCCGATTGTCGAGCGCGCTGGGGAGCCGAAAACCGTGTTCGACGAGGGTCTTCTTCCGGCTGGCATCGCCGGCGTACATGCCGCGAACTTGCGGCAGCGAGACGTGCGATTCATCAATAATGCAGAGGAAATCCTCAGGGAAAAAGTCGATCAGCGTGTACGGAGCCTCGCCCGGTTTGCGGCCGGAGAACCAGCGGGCGTAGTTCTCGATCCCCGAGCAGTACCCGACCTCGCGGAGCATGTCGAGATCGTAACGGCACCTGGCACGCAATCGCTCTAGTTCGAGCAATTTTCCCTCTTTCTTGAACTGTTCGAGCCGTTCCTGAAGCTCCTGCTCGATCCCCTCAATGGCCGCACGAGTGCGTTCTTCAGGCGTCACGAAGTGCTTGGCGGGATAGATGAACAGTTCATCGAGGAGATTGATTGTCCCGCCGGTGATTGGGTTGATGATTGCCAGTTGATCGACTTCGTCGCCAAACAGTTCAATCCGCAGGGCGGTTTCTTCGGAGGCGGGCCAGACCTCGATCGTGTCGCCACGCACGCGAAACTTGCCGCGCTCGAAGGCGACGTCGTTCCGCTGATACTGAATATCGACGAGTTTCAACAAGATATTGTCGCGATCGACGGTTTCCCCCTTATTGAGGCGGATCATCATCCGCTTATAGTCGCTGGGCGAACCGAGGCCGTAGATGCACGAGACGCTGGCGACAATGATGACATCCTCTCGGCTGACCAGCGAGGCCGTCGCCGCCAGCCGTAGTCGATCGATGTTCTCGTTGATCGAGGAGTCTTTCTCGATGTAGATGTCCCGTTGAGGGATGTACGCTTCCGGTTGGTAGTAGTCGTAATAGCTCACGAAGTAGTTGACGGCATTTTTAGGGAAGAACCCCTTGAATTCCTTGAAAAGCTGGGCCGCGAGCGTCTTGTTGTGGGCGAGCACGAGCGTCGGCTTGCCAAGTTTGGCGATGACATGGGCGGCGGTAAAGGTCTTGCCCGTTCCAGTCGCCCCGAGTAGCACCTGGAACCGTTTCTTTTCCTCGAAGCCTTTGACGATTTCCGCGATCGCCTTCGGCTGATCGCCTGCCGGTTCAAAGTCGCTCACCACCTCAAAACGCGCTGCCATGTCGAGATGCCTCCTCGAATAGTCTGTTCATCCTTACAGATATTCGCGGAAGGGCTGAAAGACCATCGCGGTTCGTATAATGAGGTACTGGAAGTAGACCGGTTGCTTCGCAACCGGATTAGTTTGAGCGAAAGTTCGGTTGCGGAACGATTACGATACATTTGGCGAAATCCGGTTGCGGAGCAACCGGTCTACTTGCGAAACAAACGTCAGTCAGAAAGCATCATGATTCCTCAGATTCATCCGGAACAACTCGCGGCGAAGATGGAAGCGGGCGAGACTGTCTATCTCCTCGACGTGCGGCAACCGTGGGAAAATGAGTACTGTCAGTTGGCTGACAGCGTCCTCATTCCGCTGCCGGAATTGCCCAGTCGAATTGATGAAGTGGAACCGCCGGAAGGGGCCCTAGTAGTGGTATACTGCCATCACGGCGTACGCAGTCTGTCGGGGGCGGCGATTTTGCAACAAGCGGGATTTGGGAACGTCGCGTCGTTATCCGGCGGAATTGAAGCATGGTCGGTACTCGTCGATCCGAAGGTGCCGCGGTATTGAGATTCTCACGCAGCCTGTCGCTGTAAGGATTGAAGCTCGTCACGGATCTGGTTGTTCAATATCTCCTCTACGCTCACGAGCGCCCGTGCCACATGTCCATCGTCCATGACGCGGTGATCGTAGATAATTTTGATTTCGACATCGCCGGCAGCGTCGATTGGGCCGAACGTGAAGTAACTTGTCAAAGGCGTACGCGGCAAATACTGCTCGGCACCAAACTGCCCCACGCTCGAGACCGAACACGTGCCAAATCGCTTCGCTCGAGTTTCCCCAGAAAAATGAAGAGTGTGCCAAAAAATCAATCGGCGAAGCAACCAGGGAAGCCGACCAATCCGGAGCCATTGTCGGAACGAACTGGTCAGCAGGACGTGGCCCTTTTGAAAAGTCTGAAGATGGCTAGCAATCTGCGTGAGCGGCATCTTTTCCGGCGCTCGCAATTTGGCGAGCAGCGTCGTGGGAACGCCTTCCCAATCACGTTCGACGAGAATCCCGGCCACCGTGTGCGGATGGACGTAAAGTCGCGGCCAGGGATATTTGATGTAGGCAGTGCGTAGTTCCGCATGTCGCGTCGCCGCCAAGGCATAAGCCTTGATGAAGAGAGTTGACCACGTAAAGCGTGGTTCGCTTCGTTCTCGAAGTCGCCCCAGTTCAGCGACGTTGATCTTTTTTCCGGTGGAAAGCAAGGGAACTTGCTGTGCGTGATGCAACAATTCCACGATCACACGGCGGGCCGGCGACAAGCTGCAATAGAAACCACGTTCCATCCACTGACCTCCTTGTCTTCTTGAAGCAGCATCTTGAGAGGAATACGCATGCCTGTCAAGGGAGATGGATGAATCGCACTTGCGAACCAGCCATGCGTTTCGTTACGATTGCACCTTCTCATGGAGGATCTCCCTTGATCGCGACGGAACGCCTCATTAGCGAAGAACAATTTCACGATCGCCAGGCGGAAGAGCGCGCGGAGTATTTCGTCGAACATCGGGGAGATCTTGTCTTTGCCGACGATACATATCTCGAACACGAAACGTGGATCCAGCCGGCTTTCGCGCAACTTGGAGATGTACGTGGGAAAGATGTGCTCGATTACGGGTGCGGTCATGGCATGGCCTCGGTGGTGCTTGCCCGAAGTGGTGCGAGTGTCACGGGTTTCGATCTTTCGACCGGATACATTGCCGAAGCTCGGGCGCGAGCGGCAGCCAACCAGGTTTCAATTCAATTCCAGCAAGCCGACGCGGAAGAACTCCCATTCGCCGACAATTCGTTCGATGCCGTCTGGGGTTGCGCAATACTCCATCATCTCGATCTCGCCCGTGCGGGCCGTGAATTGCGTCGGGTGCTTCGGCCTGGCGGTGTGGCCGTCTTCTGCGAACCGTGGGGCGGTAATCCGATTCTGAACTTTGCACGCGGCAAGCTTCCCTATCCGGGCAAACATCGCACACCGGATGAAGCACCTCTTCGCAAGAGCGATCTTAGACCGCTTGAAGCGATCTTCCCGAACCTTCAAGTTCGCGGTTCGCAGCTGCTCGGGATGTTTCGGCGGATCCTCAGCAGGCAGCCGAGGCCGGTCGGGTGGCTCGATCGCTGCGATCAACGTCTTCTACGACGCTTTCCAACGCTGGAAAATTGGTGCCGCTACGCGGTCATCACCCTATCATAATCGGTGAATTGTTCTTCCCATCGGGAGAAGAATCGCCGTGCCCGAGCAGCCAACTCCTGCCGCCGAACCACAAACCAATACGCGATCCACGCAGTATGCCGTGGGAGTGCTGGCGTTTGTGGTGCTTCTTCTCATTGGCGTGCGCTGGTTCACCGATCGCGCGGGAACGAAGCCTGCCGAACTCGTCCGCGAACCCACCCCACAACGAATTGATCTCAACCGCGCGTCCCGTTCCGAACTGATTCAATTGCCGGGCGTCGGTGCCGGTCGCGTCGACAAGATTCTTGCCTATCGCGAGACGAAAGGGAATTTTAAGCGAGTCGAGGATTTGCGGCGTGTCGATGGCATCGGCGACGTCACGGTCGAGAAGCTAAAGAAGTATGTGCATGTGGATGCCGTGTCGGATGACGAACCATTGATCCTGAGTCGGAAAGTCGCCGAACCCGCTTCTTGGCCCTCGATGAAGAAGCCAGCTCCCGAAGGGAAGATCGATCTGAACAAAGCGGGCGTCGCGGATTTCATGCGTATCCCCGGAATTGGCCCCGTGTTGGCGCAACGGATCGTGGAGGAGCGGAAGCAGAAACCATTCGCGATGATCGACGACCTTCGCCGAGTTAGCGGCATCGGCGTGAAGACGCTGGACAAGATCAAGCCGTATGTCGTGGTCGAGAATTGAACGTTATCCACGCTCGACAAATCGCCAGGTCGTCTCATACCACGCGAGCCCACATGCAAACCAGAGGGCGGACGCGAACAAGCTCAGAACAATTGCCACGACGCAAGGTGCCTTCGACTCGGCAGTGCGGCGAGACACATTGATTCCGCGAGCGGCGATGGCCACTCCCAAATAGCAAAACACTTCGATAAGCCCCGCCCCGATGCATCCTCCATAGGCGGCCATTTTTTTATCCGACGCCGACCATCCCTGAAAGTTCGTAATTTGCAAGATGTACGCCAATTGCAGGGCCGGGAGGGCCATGAGGAGAAGTACGCTGGCAAGCATGATCGCGGCCATCCCGCAATATCCCGCTTCGTGGGGGTTCTGCTCGGGAAACAGTTCCGACATGGTAAACTCACTTATTTGTGGGGAAATCCCGAAGCGTCGCACAAGCGTCTCCCTTGTGCATGAGCAAGCGTGGACGCTCGCTCTACGAAAAAGAGAGAGCCGATTTTCCCGGTTCAGGGTAGGCGTGTCAAGAGTTTGTGGAGTATCCATCGACGGAATGCGAGGTAGCAATTTGCGGGATCTCGGTAGTTCGCCAAGTTAGTTCATTGGAATTCCCTCGTGATATGGTAAAATGAACCCTTCGACATAGGAACCGTTGAACAGCAGAGGGATACTCGATGCGGAAGACCAAAGTGGAATCGTGGGTGGTATACCGGAAATCATTGACCGTCCACGGCAAAGAACTGGGGTCCAACGCCGTATGTGAGCAAAGCGATTGGGACGAAATGGAGCTGTCCCGACCCGGCTTTCACACACTCCTGCAGTCGGGCATCCAGAACGAAGCCGAGGCGGAGAAGTTGGCACGCGGCACGTCGGGCGATCCGCCGAAACGCGAATCGAAACTAAAAGTTGCCACGAAACCGATTGAAACGGAAGAATAACTTCGTCTCGAAGACGTTTAGGGGGAGTCTGCCATCAGATGGCTGATTCCCCTTTTTTTACGGCTCTTGAACAACGATCGACCGATTCACTTTCGCGTCACGGACAATTACTGATTCAGATCGCGAAGGCAGGGTGATCTCCACATCACAGGTCTTGGCTTCTCCCAGGCCAAAATGAACAACTGCCGGCCGGCCTGAGCTATACCCGCCGTTGACCGTGATCTCCTGATAGCCGAGCATGGCCAACTTGTCGCCCGCTTTGCCGGCCGCATAGATCCGTACCTGTGCCCCCACCCCCATCCGATTCATCTTCTTGCCTTCGACGCGAACCTGCAGCCAATTGCCGCTCGGTGTGTCATTGCGAAATAAACGCGACGGCTCGTCGGGCCAGATGCCGCAGCAGAAATCGAGTTTTCCGTCGCCGTTGTAATCCACCGCGGGGCTGGCGACGTAATAGACCATGCCGCGCCCTACCGCCGGTGCCTCGTTTTGAACTTTGCCATCTTTACTGGTGATCAGTTTGATGCCGTCCACCGAAGGAATGGAAAAACGCGGCAGGCCGTCTTTCACACCCAATCCCTTGCAGATGAACGGCTGCCGGCTCTTGCCTTCCGTGAAGTAGACGGACCAGTACAAGTCGGGGATGCCATCGTTGTCGAAATCCTGAATTTCCGGATGCGGTGCCTTTTGGGGTAGGGCGGGGATGCCGAGTTCTTTGGTGATCTCGCGAAACATTGGCACGCCGTCGCGCACTCCTTCGTTGAGATAAACATGCACGCGCGAAGGCCCAAAATAATGATGCCGGCCTGTGATGAGATCGAGACGGCCGTCGCCGTTCAGATCCCCGAACGAAGCACCGCACACCCAGTCCAGTTCCTTCTCGGGTTGATTGAAGACGGGCCGAAGCGATTCCGCTTCTTTGAACGTGCTGTCTTTCTGGCAGAGATACAGGCGATTGATGCCGCAAATATAAACGTCCGGAAGCTTATCGCCGTTCAGATCGGCGATCGCGATCCCCGTCCCCCACAATTCACCGGCAAGGCCTGCTTTCTTGGTGACGTCTTCGAATTTGAAGTTGCCTCGATTGCGGAACAAACGCAAGCCCGGAATCTTATCCTCTGCCGTGGCCCCCCGGTCTTGCATGATTAAGAGATCAAGCAGGCCATCGTTGTCGAAATCGAGTACGCCGACATCACGGCAACGCAGAAGATCGAGGGGACAGGCACCGCTCTTCTCGGAAACGTCCACGAACTTGCTGGCATCGTTTCGATAGAGTTTGCTCCCCTGAACCTTGGCGGCGCGTTTCCATTCGTCGGGGATCGTACTCTCCACGCGGTTGGCCGCGACGTAGAGATCCAATTTGCCGTCGTTATCGAGATCAACAAACATCGCCCCACCGCAACGCATCGGTACATCCACGGCGTCGCTCGCCACACGCTCGAATTTTCCGTTCACAGTTTGCCGCAGCAGCATGTTGACCGGCGCTCGCTTCATGCCGAAACGTGGGCTGCGCTCAGCGAAAGTGCCGAAGAACAGATCGGGCCGGCCATCGTTGTCGTAATCGCCCCAGGCAACCGCATGATTAAACGCACCCCGGAACGGCTCCGCCAGGCCAACCTCTTCGGAGAGATCAGTGAAGCGACACGGTGGGGCAGGCTTGTCTTCAGAAAAGGCATACCCCGCGTTGATGCCTAGAACGAAGATCGCGAACTTGATCGCACGAATGTTGAGCATAAGTCACCGTTTTCGCATATTCCCGTGAGGTTTCAGAATGCCACTTTATCCATAAAGTGTGAGTCCTGCGTCCATCTTCGTTTTGGGAAAGAATAAACTCGCCGCCGCGCCCACCACGAACGTCGGAATAAAGGCGAAGAATCCGTACCACCACGCGGCGACATTGGTTGTCAGGAATAGCACTCCGACCACGCTCAGCCCAATCGCCAGGCCAATCAGGACCCCGGCCGAGTTGGCGCGGGGGACCATCAGGCCGAGTAGAAATAGTCCGAATAGTGGACCGAAAAACGCTCCCGCGATCTTCATGAGTATTTCAATCACATCTTTTCCCAAATACGGTGCCAACAGGGCCACGATGATGGTGCTTGCTCCAAACAGGGCACTGAGCAACCGGCTTGCGGTTAACCCTAGCTTTCGTCCCGGCAACCAATCGCACACGACCAGAACCGTCAAGCTATTCAAGCCGCCACTGACGGTACTCATCATCGCCGCCGCCAGACCCGCTAGAAGTAGACCGAGCAAGCCTGGATATGGAAGTTCAACGCTGACGAAGTGTGTCGCCAACTGATCACTCTTCGGCAGGGCTGGGAAAATCCCATCGGATCCCGGGCTGGCCGGGGGGTGCTGAGTGTAGAAAGCGAAGAGCGTTGTCCCCAGCAAGAAGAACAACAAACAAACGCCAGCGGTGGCAAAACCTTTGATGAGCAAGGCTCGCCACGCGGCGGCGACGTTCGGCATCGAAACATATCGCTGCACGGCGGCCTGACTCGTCGCATTGGCTGCCACGTAGCCGAAGAGCCCATAGGCGCAGGCCGCGAAAAATGTGCCTTGTGAGGTGACATCGAGACGAAAATTGAACATATCGAATTTGTTGTGTTTCGCCCCCAACCGCATGACTTCCGCGATGCCGCCATCGACGCGAGAAATAGCTAGAAAGAGGATCGTGATTACCGTTCCTGCCAGCAAGATCGCCTGCATCACCTCGGTCCAGACCACTGCTTTGTAACCCCCCGCCGTCGTGTAGACCGTGGTGCAGATTCCCAGACCGATCAACAACCAAGTCAACTGTCCCGAATTCAATTCAAGAACCGCCTGCAGGATGATTCCCGTCGCGTATACGATGCTTCCCATCCAACCGATGGTATATCCCGAATAGAGCAGACTCCCCGCTAACCGCACCTTACGATTGAAACGGCGCTCCAGATACTCGTAGGCACTCGTCAGGCGCAACCGTTGGTACACCGGCACGAATACCCAGCCAACGATCGGCACGACCGCAAATGGAATGAACAGGATGGCCAGAAAAAAATGATAGTCGCCGTAGGCCGCCGAAGTGGGGATGCCCACGAACGACAGCGAACTGAACGCCGACGCAAAGAGCGACAACCCGACCGCCAGCCACGGCATATGGCGATTGCCGACGAAATAGTCTTCGTTGTTTTTGGTCTTGCGCGAGAACCACCACCCCTGGAAGAGGACGACGATCAACGAACTCGCGAGGATAAGCCAATCCAGAAGATGCATGGTGCTTTTTCTCTTTTCGCAATCTGAACTAACCCATCGTCGGCCGTTCCCAATAAGCGAACTCGCGCACAAATTCGACAACCTTCGCGCCGATCGCGTCGAGCAATTTGTGCCCTTTTTCCGGTGTCGCTAAATCGGGCCGGCCAATGGCCCCCGTGCTCGTCATGCTCTCAAACGGCAGGGAGATATTCACTTTGCTCGGCCTGGAGAAGTCGGGGAAGTAGAATTTCGATTCCATGCACAAGGTCTTTCCCTGAGCCTGTGTCAAATCGACGAGTTCACCGCGTAAGGCGAGCATGATCGATGTTTCGTATTCACACGCGTGCGTGGAACGTGGCGTCGCCATTTCTGGAATCTTCATCGCCTCGTCGGCCAGCGACCAGTAGCCCGCACTGGCGATCCAGAAGGGAGACTTGTCGCGGTGTTTGATGCCGAGGCGAAAGATGACTTCCTGACACGGCACGTCGTTGCCGCCGTGGGAAAGAAACAGCAAGATCCGTTTGAACCCGGCTGCCAGGATGCACTCGCAAATATGCGCGATCATGTCGATGTAAAGGTTCGACGGAATGCTGATGGTCCCGGGAAACTTGAGATGATGATCGCTGGAGCCGAGCCACTGCATGGGTAAGAGAAGCACATCGTTCGCTAGGGCCGTTTCGACACGCTGGGCAATCTCGCCGCCGATCAGGCTATCGGTGAGAAGAGGTAAGTGCCGCCCGTGCTGCTCCAGACTGCCGAGAGGCAACACAACGACCTTGTGCGTTTTGTCGAGACGCTCGATCTCCGGTCGTTTAAGTTCGCCAAATTTCATGAACTTTTCCCGGCTCCGGTTTAGACGCGTTCGGGCAACACAAACGGCTTGCGATATTCTCGCCCAAGGAAGCGATTCGCTTCTTCGTCCTTGGGGAACTGTTCGAGCTTGCCATCCCAGTGGACCGGACGGCCCAGGCGATGCGAGATATTGCCCAGATGACAAAGGGTCGTCGAAAGGTGGCCGGATTCGATGTCGGCGATCGACCGTTTACGGCTTTTCACGCACTGCACGAAATCGCCGATCACGCCCAGCGAATCTTCTTCGCCCGGTTGTTTGTCAACGACCTTGCCTTCGACGAACGCTTGCCAGCCCTGGTCGTTGACGATGAGCGATCCTTTGTCGCCGTAATAGATGATGCCGCCGCCGATGCGGACAGGGCCTTCCTCATTCATCAAGCCGAAATTCGACCAAGAGCGATGCTCCCAGAGCAACACTGTTCGCGGGAATTCGTAGGTGACCAGTTGCGTATCCGGCGTCTGTTGATCGTCGTCGAACACATACTTGCCACCGCTACTGGTAATCTTCGTGGGCGAATC
>JAIOQJ010000542.1 GCA_021413475.1 Planctomycetota bacterium
CGCTCGCGGGCCTGGCTCGCGGGGGTAATCGGCTCGGCCGCGAACTTCGGCTACATGATTATCGCGGTCGCCAGTCTCGGCCTGAGCGCCATCATCGGTGATCTCGGCCAGTTCCTGATCACGATCGGCGTCCCTTCGGAACTCAAGGAACGCCTGGTTTCCCACGACGGCTGGCGGCTGCTGATGCTCTTCGGAGCGATGCCGGCCATTCTCACGTTTCTGATTCGGTTGTTCGTTCCGGAATCGCACCGCTGGGAAGAGGAAAAGAAGAGCGGGGCGACGTCCCATTGGGAAACACGCGATCTTTTGGGCGTCTTGATTGGCGCGACCGTCGCTTGCGGCATGATTGCCCTACTTGCGGCGGAAGTACACTGGGCCCTGAAAATCTCGGGCACGCTGGTCGGGTTTTTCATCGTCGCGGCCGGTTACTTGTTTCCCATCCGGCGTTATCTCCATCGGCTCGGCTCGACCGCCGGGACCATCACCGCCTTCCGTAGCCGAGACAACGTCTTGACACTGCGTCGGATGTTCATGGGGGCAGCGATTAGCGGTATCGCTTTACTTGGCACCTGGGGCACCACGCAGCAGGCCCCAACCTGGGTTTCGGGGCTCCCGAATGGCAACCGGACCGAAGCACGGGCCATGACTCAGATGATGGGCGCCTGCGGGGCGATTATTGGTTGCGTTCTGGCCGCCCTGGCGGGCGAGTACTTTGGCCGGCGGAAAACGTACTTCTTCCTCTGTGTCGTCTCGATGTTGTCGATCTTCGCGCTCTTCGGCCTGAATAAGGAGTACGGCCCCACCCTGTTGATGTGGGCGTTCATTTCTGGGATGTTGACGGCATCGTTCTACGGCTGGCTGCCGCTCTACCTACCCGAATTGTTTCGGACCGGCGTGCGAGCCACGGGACAGGGTTTCAGTTTCAACTTCGGCCGGGTGCTTGCCGCCATTGGTGTGATGCAGCTTCCGGTGATTATGACCGAATTGAAAGTCGGCTTCGACAAGGCGTGCCCGGCAATCAGCTTGATCTATCTCGTCGGCATGGTCTTGATCTGGTTCGCTCCGGAAACCAAGGGAAAACCATTGCCGGATGACGTGACGGAAGAGTGATTTGTGTTTTCCGTCGATGTTTTCCTCATTCACTTCTTCAAATGATAGAGCACCGCCGCCGCACCGAGCAACTTCGCGCTTTCGTGGTCGTGGCCTTTGCACGCGGATGACTTGCTTTTTTCGAGGGCGCACCCGATGTCGTACTTGCTGTAAATGATCACCCAGCGGTCGTTGATCTTGACGCCTTCAAGTTCCGGCACGACGTCCTCGAATTCCAGCGCGGCCGAGCCGTCAGCCTTTTCCCGCCGGCACTTCACCGTGGTAATTGCCTTGCCATTGAGCTTTTCGCTGAAAAGGAAATCGTTCGGCGGGATTCGCTCGAACTTGTCGCTGGGATAAAGTTTTTTCGCCAACTCGCGGAAGGCTTTATCGAATTCTTTCGCGCCGCAGCAAGCATCCGCGAACAGCGTCCCGCCTGTTTTCAGATTCTTGCGGATGTTGTCGAGTTCTTCCGGGTCCATGGTGAAGTCGCGCCGGCCATGCATGTACATGAATTTGTACTGCAACATCTCGCTGCTGCTCGGCTTGATTTCCTTCTCGCTCGGTGCGATCTGAAGCTTGTAATGATCGACGAGATACGAAGCCAACGTACGCATCGCGTTTGGAGCCGGGTGCCAATCGCCGGTGTGGCGTACCTGAGCGAGTCGCAAGGCGTGGCGAGTAACGTCCTTGATTTCGGTATGATCGGTCAGTTCCACTTTTGTCAGCCGCGGCTTGGGCATCTCCAGGCCCGTGGCGTAGGCGATCACGTTGCCGGCGAAGCGGAAGGCCAGTTCCCCTCGGCTGGCAGGCGGCAGATTGTTTCGCGGCAAAAAGCGGCTTTCCTCCCAGTAGCCCGCCAGCGGTTGCGGCGTGAAGATGACGACCGTCTTGCAACCGCGTTCGATGCACTGAATCAATTGTTCGGGCTTCTTCCCATCGATGAAATCCTTCGGATTGAGCGGCATGTGCGATGCCCAAACCGGATGCTCCGCACGCACCGGAGTCAGCTGCGTTTCGTTCTTGAAGACCTGGGCCATCAGTTTATGGAAGCCCGCCGTGAACTCGGGACTGCCGCAACACGCCTCGGCGAAGATGAAACCGCCCTCGTCGATGTATTGCCGGAGCAATTCAACCTGCCGTGGAGTGAGCTTCGGCGCGGCATGACCATTCATGTACAGGATCGGTGACTGGAGGAGGTTGGCGAGTTCTTCCTTGAATTTGGCTTCGTCGTCCAGATCGTCGCGCAGTCGCGGGTCGAAGATCTGCCAGGCGAGCGGTTGTTTTTTGAATAGGGCCAGGCTCGCGTATTCGACGAGGTGACGGGCGTCGTTATGCTTGCGGTTCCAATCGAATTTGCTGTTGTCGTCACCGTCGAACGCGAGCTTGCTGAGAAGAATCGGCGTACGGCCCTTGGAAAGGAAGAGCAGGGCAAAACTGGTCGATATCACCGGCATGTTGTCGATACCGTTGTTGCTCAGGGACCAGGAACCATCTTCGTGCTGGGCGAGTTCGCGGTCGTCCTTGCTCAGGCCGGTGAGCCGTTCGCACCCCGCGCGATACCAATCGTGCTTGCCGATAAAGCGTTGTCCCGAGAGCCGGCCGACGCGTTCGATGCCATAGATGTTGTAAAACGTGGCCGGGTGGGCCTCCTTGGAGATATGAAACTTGAACGCCTTGGCGAGCCAGTTCATGCCCATCGTGACCGCTTCGTTTTCTTCGTAGAACCCACATTTCTTGGCGATGCCGGTCTCCTCGTCGAGCATTTGCTGGCCGACGTTGAGTTCCAGACCGGAAATAAAGAGTCCGCACAGGCCCGCCACGGTCATGGTGTGCGACGGCGACGTGTTCGGATCGGGCCGATAAGGCCAACCGCCGGACTTCACGTCGGTTTTGACCTGCGTCCTCTTGTAGAAGTCCTGAATCTCCTGCCAATCCTTGCGAGCAATCTTGACACCCGCCTGCCGACCGGCCAGAAGACCGAGTAGCGCGTACTGGGTATTCGAATTGTCCGAACTGAGTTGACCGACCTTCTTGTAGCTCCAGCCCGTCAGATCCTTGCCGTTGTACATTCGGCCGGCAAGAAGAGTGTCCACATTTCCCTGAATGATATTCAAATCACGGGCTTCTCCGACTTCTGCCAGCACCATCGTTTGCAGAGCAAGAATGTATGTTTGCTCGGGTTTCAATCCGCGAATGTACGGTAGCACTTTGACGATTACCTGATCGTTCGCCTTCACGCCGCTGGAAAGCAACGCGAGAGTTGCCAGGCAGCTGGTGCCGCCTTTCCAAAGTCCGCCGACGAACTCGGCATTCTCCCAATTGATTTCGCCTCCCCGGTTCTCCTGCTTGTTCGTGAGGTACTGAATACCTTTCTCGAGCGATTTCCGAACTCGCTCCGCCAGCGGTTCCGCCGCTCGGGCAGGCTGTGCCGCCGTCAGGGACAGAATGACAACCATACAGCCAGCGATGTAACGCGTGATTGACATGAACGAGACCTCGTTCCGGCAGCGAGGGCGAATCGGGCTACTCGCCCTTTCGGAACCTTTATTTTGGAGTGGTCGATGAAATGTTACAAGAGAGAACGGAATTGAAGCGCGCTTCCGTCATTCTAGCCTGCTCGGCGGAACAACGCTCACGGCCGGCGGCACGAAATTCCATTTGCCTTTCGTCAACTCTGATCCTAGCCTCCCGAATGAGGAGAGATCACATCTCCCGCCGGGAATGTCACAAAATGTAGCGCTTTGTGTACGAACAGAAAAAAAAGGACTGGCAACACCTCCTGGAAATTCAAAGGGCTAAAAAAAATCGGAAAATTCTAACTCGAACCTGGTGCACTTTTCGCATGGTCCCCGCATCGCGCGAGCTTACGGGGGAAAATCGGAATTTTCCCGAAGAGTCGGTGCCAGCTCCAACCGCTCTCGATGGCAGGTTTCCAGCAGAAACTACATTTCACGACCGTGCCGTCCGGTCGAGCCACAACTTCTTGTCGACTTTCCAGATGTGCTTGTACCTGCTCAACCGTGACGCCGCGATCGATCAATTCCTTGTCGATGATCCGCAAAGCCTCGGGTTCCATTTCGCTGCGATAGACCGTGGCCCGATCGAGCAAGTCATCGGTGGTGGCATTGCGTACATTAGTTAGTACGCGTTCAAGGTTGAATTCGAGCATAGGACACCGGCACTCGTAGGGGATAATCCAGCCAGCAAGCTATTTTCGTCCGACAATCACGGATTGGGAACCTTCGAAAGGGGAATTCCGTCCTATTCTACGTTCGAGACACTATTCGCCGATCTGAACGACGGCACTTCGTATTTGATTGACAGGATGGAATCCCGTCTCATAAGATGAGGCGAGTGTAAGTATTTGAACGCCCGACCAACGTAACGGCGATCGGACACCGATCGACTCTCTTCTCGCAATCGCTTTCCGGAGACTGGAACGATGCTTCCTCGAGAAAAACGACCCTCAGAGGCGAATCGGCTGATTCGCCTGGCCCTCCTTCTCGGCCTGGGCGGCTTCGTGCTGTCCGCGACCTCGGCGACTGCTCAGGTGGCCGTGCCCCAGCAGAGCCTCATGATTAATGAGCATCTGCGCAAAAGCTGGGCCGACAACAAGCTCGTTCCCGCCAAGCAGGCGACGACCAACGAGTTCGTGCGACGCGCATTCATCGACATTCTCGGTCGTATTCCGACCGCTGAAGAAGTTCGCGATTTTGAGCGCGATCAACGGGCCAACAAACGGGCCGTCTTGATTCATCGCTTGCTCAACGATGAAGCTTACAAGCCGAAGGACACGCTGGGCAAGGAAGTGAAGACCGACGACGGCAAGCCGCTGGTGTTTGAATACACCCGCGAATATGCCGAGCATTGGGCCGACATCTGGACCGTCTGGACGATGACCCGCGGCGGCACGCACGAGATGTACCACAATCAGATGAAGTATTGGCTCGAGAAGCAATTCTCTCGCAATCTCCCTTACGATGAATTCGTGAAAGCGATCGTCTCCGCGAAAGGGAAAGGGAGCGACAACGGAGCGGCCAACTTCATCATGGCTCACCTCGGTGAGAAAAACATGAAGAATCAGGTCAGCGACGGTCCGTTCGACGTTGTGCCCATTACTTCGCGCGTTACCCGATTGTTCATCGGCATCCAAACGCAGTGCACTCAGTGCCACGATCACCCGTTCAACCCAGAATGGGGCCAGGAGAACTTCTGGGGCGTCAACGCCTTCTTCCGGCAGACCCAACGCGACCGCGACCCGGCACCTCCCGTCGGCATGAACAAGAAAAAAGCGATGGATGCCCTACCGGTCACGGTATCTGACGATTTTAAACTGAACCCGAATCAGCGCATTTATTACGAGCGCCGCACCGGCGTGCTCATGTCGATTAAGCCGACTTTC
>JAIOQJ010000543.1 GCA_021413475.1 Planctomycetota bacterium
AATCGCCAGCACGATGAGCGGGATGGTCATAATCAACGGCGATTCATGGGCATGCTCGTAGGTGTGGGCGTCGCGCGGCGGGCCGGTGAACGCGAGCAGCCAGAGACGGAACATGTAGAAACCAGTCAGGGCCGCACCCACCAGCGGCAGCACGGCCAGCAGGATGTGGGAAGGATGCGTCAACCCGAAGCCGAGCGCCTGGCCAATGATCTGGTCCTTGCTGTACCAGCCGCTGAAGAGCGGCGTGCCGACGATGGCAAGTACCCCCGCGAGCATCGTGTAGGCGGTGATCGGCATTTTCTTCAATAGCCCGCCCATCTTGTAAAGGTCTTGCTGATGATGCAGGCCAAAGATGACGGCCCCCGCCGCGAGAAACAGGAGGGCCTTGAAGAAAGCGTGCGTCAGCAGATGGAGCAGGCCCGGGGTCCAGCCGCCAACGCCGATCGCCAGCATCATGTAGCCAAGCTGGCTGACCGTCGAATACGCCAGCACACGCTTGATATCGGTTTGCACCAGGGCAATCGTCGCGGCCAGGAAGAGTGTGATCGCACCGGTGTAGGCAATCACCAACAGCACTTCAGGCGTGAAGATCGGAAAGGCTCGCCCGGCGAGGTAAACGCCTGCCGCCACCATCGTGGCCGCGTGAATCAGCGCGCTGACTGGCGTCGGCCCTTCCATCGCGTCCGGCAGCCAGGTGTGCAGCGGATACTGAGCCGATTTGCCCACGCAACCCAGGAAAATGCCGAGCCCTGCCACGATCAAAAGCCAATACGGGATGGTGGTGAAATCGCTATCGCGTTCGACGGGTACCCGGGCCATCACCTCGCCGCGATTCAGGATGCTCGCATGCCAATGGGAGGGGAAAAGCAGCACGTCTTTACCCTTCGGCGTGATGCCAATTTTCTTGGGATTATCGGCCAGGCGATTGCCGCGCAAGATCGTACCGGCCATCTCGGCGGGCGAAGCATCGTGATGGGTATCGCCTGCCGGACAGCGGAGTTTCGCTTCGATCTCCTGGAAGTTGAACGTGCCGAAATAGGTCCAGATGATGGCCAGGCCGATGACGAACCCGGCATCACCGATGCGATTGACGATGAAGGCCTTGTTCGCCGCTGTGGAAGCCGAATGCCGTTCGTAGAAGAAGCCGATCAAGAAGAAGGAGCAGACGCCGACCAGTTCCCAGGAGATAAACACCTGAAACAGGTTGTCCGCGATGAGAAGATTCAGCATCGAGAAACAGAAGAGCGACAGATACAGGAAGAATCGCCCGTAGCGGCCGCGGCGTTCCAAATGGCCGGAAGCAGCGTGGTCTGATGCCTGTTCGTGATGATGCTTCCCATCCGTCTCACGCTCGGGAAGTGCATCCACATGCACCTCATGATCCGACACGATCGGTTCGGCTTCATCGCGCATGTAGCCGATGGAAAAGAAGAAGATGCCGGTCGAGATGACAGTGACCATCGCGAAGAGAATCGCGCTGAGTTCGTCGATGCGGTAGCCGATTTCGAGTTTGACGGCCGGTTTGGGAACCGAGGAGTCGGTGGGGCCAATCTGCGCCCAGGTGGTGCGTTCCGCCCAGCGGGACTGGAAAGTTTCGACGGAAAGCTCAGTGTTTCGGGAATCGTGAAGAAAGTTAACCAGGCCGATGATGGCAAAAATCGCGGCCAATCCCATGGCCCCAGTGGCCAAATACGCCCCAGCCCTGAGCGGGCGATCGCCGCCGAACAGGTAGTAGAAGTAAGAAGCCGTAGGGCTTTCGCTACGATAGCGGCGGGCCAACGTGCGGGCCAATCCCCCGAAAAGAAGCAACGCGAACGCCGCGAGCGGCAACAAGGTTGCCAGCACGTAGACGCGACCGGGGATTTCGAGAAACCAGCTAATCATCGATCACCTGCAACGCGTTCCATTCAACCGACTCTCTTCGTGCATTTACTCCGAAGGCCTTTTTTTTCTTCGTAGCCCTGGCCTTCCTAGGCCGTCCATGTTTGGCAGGACGGCCTAGGAAGGCCGTCCTACGAGAAAAAAACGGCTCACCCCTTCAAATCCTCTGCCTTATCCACATCGACGGTCGCGTGATTGTTGTAAAAGTTCAGGATGATGGCCAGCGCCACGGCCGCTTCCCCGGCGGCGAGCACGACGACCATCAACGCGAAAATCTGTCCTTCAAGTTGGAACGTCGGGCTATAGCGGGCCAGGGCGACGAAGTTGACGTTGGCCGCGTTCAGCACCAGTTCGACACCCATTAGCATACCGATGGCATTTCGCTTGGTGGCGATGCACAGTACCCCGCACGCGAATAGGAATGCGCCGAGGATCAGAAAATGCGTCAGGGTTAATTCAGTCATGGCATCACGCTTGTTTGGCGGGAACGATTGCCGTGTCCCGCGATTCCTCGGCCCCCCGCCTGCGCCGCTTGGCCCGTGCCAGATACGCCGCACCGATCAAGACGACCAACAAATGCACCGAGACGATTTCAAACGGCAGCAGATACCCCATCCGCGTCCGTTCCGGAGCGGGCCTTCCTTCAGGGAAACCGGTCATCTTGGCCGGCGGTGTCGCTTCTTTCACGCCCATGAACGAACTGCCGATCGAGCCAACGCTCACCTTGTCGGGATCGTTTGCCTTGCTCTCCGGTTTGCCGAGTTCCAGGGATGTATTCACCAGAAAGCCGAAGAGAGAAAGCGCGAGGAAGCCGCCGAGCACCCACTCTTCAGTCCCTGTTTTCAATTGCAGGAAGGGCCCCTGTGCGGTGAGCATCACGCCGAAGACTACGAGCACCAGCGTGCCGCCGACATAGATGATGAGCTGGCTAGCCCCCAGAAATTCGGCCCCGAGCAGGAAATAGATCAGCGACACGCCGATCAAGGTGAAGAGCAGCCAGACGGCCGCGCGCACGATATTCCGCGAGAAAACGACGGCCAGGGCGGAAAACCCGGTCGCGAAGGCAATCACGAAAAAAAGGACAAGTGACAAGCTCATGAAGGCGGTCGGTCCCGTGGGAGTGACAGGGCAGCGCCATAGGCCGAGGGGCGTCGGCAAACAAATTGTATGAACAGCGGAAGGGGATTCGACGCGAAATCCTCTTCGTAGGACGGCCTTCCTTGGCCGTCCCTATTCTAAGAGACGGCCAAGGAAGGCCGTCCTACGAAGAAGCCAATCACTTCCTCTGTTTCGTCCCGAACGACGCCACGTGAAACTTTGCACTCAAGATCACGTCGCGTTCACCGAAGGCACGAAGGCGATCAACGTACTCGATGGCGAGTTCGTCCCCTTCGAATAGCTCAAGGATGCCGAGGCTGGAGTCGCCCGTTGTCAATCGTGTGCGGATGCTCGCCTCGAAGATCCCCGTCCCGACATCCATTTCTTCAAGCGAAATCAATTCTCGTCGGCCTGACGCGGTTCGCAACGTAACGGCTAAATTTGCCGGCCCCTGGGAGCCAAGTTTGGCATCCGGATCCTTAATTCGCAGCCGAAACGGACGTCCAGCAACGATGCTATTGATCGCGTTGCCGTCGGTGTCGAGCAATTCAATCGTCGCGTCGGCACCCAGCGGTAATAGATCGCCCCAGGTATCGGGCCGCTGGTTCATGAAGAGCTTTTTCTCGGCCGCGAAGTACCAGTACATGTCGGTGCCGGTGTCGAGTTGCAAGTTGAAGCCAATCGTCCGACCGGGGGTGATCCCACCGCCGTGGAGAAGCTCGTTCGGGATGAGCATCTCCATCGACCAGCCACGCTCCGTCTTCTGGGCGGCCCGTTTGAAGAGTTGCGGCGGATGAGCGACCGTTTTCGATGGCCCCTTTTCAGGAATGATCGACTCGTGCCCGCCGCTCTTCTCGTCGGTCGTATGGCCAAACGGAAAGGCGAAGAAATGCTGAACGTGCGGTTCGCCCCGCTTGGGGAGCTTGGTGTTCAGCGAATCGATCAAGACTTCGACCGCATCATTCAACGCGAAGTTGCCGAGCGGGATGTTCTTCTCCAGCTTCCCGGAGGTATCAATCACGTCCACGGCAATCAGCAGCCCTTCGCGAGTGTAAGCCGCCCAGGCTCGCTCGCGCTCGGCGTGATTGGGAATCTTTGTTTTCGTTTTCTGGAACGATTCCAATTCGATGACCGGAACGCCTTTCCAATCGTCGAGCTTGCCGTCGATGGTGATCGCATCCGGTTCTCGCAGCGGAATCGCCGCGAAACGCCGACTTTTCTCGTTCACCGGCAAGTTGCGGACACCCGGCAACGCTTGCGGTGATGCAGAGCGAGCCAAAAGCATCGCGGGCGTCCTATTTCTGGTCCCGGCTGATTTCGACTGATTGAGCACCATCCGCCGCACGGCCACCAAGGCTCCCGCGTCAACTTGGCCAAGCGAATCATGATCGCCAGCTAGGATGCGATTTTGCACGGTCGTCAGTTGCAATTCGATGTCCGCCATCTT
>JAIOQJ010000556.1 GCA_021413475.1 Planctomycetota bacterium
GGACGCAGTGAAGAAGTTTCGAGCCAAGGTGAATGCCATCACGGCTCGTTCGACCTACTCCAACGCGACGGTCGCCAAGATGTTTGCCTTGGAAAGTTATCTGCGTGGGTGGGGCAACTACTACCGATTCGCTTACAACGCATCGCGGGTATTTGCCAAGCTGGATCACTTGGTGTTCTGGCAAATGGCCCACTGGTTAGGGGCAAAGCACAAACTCCAAATTGCAAAGGTTATGCGCCAATACTACAAGCGTGTAGAAGGGGTGATGACCTTCGCCATCGGCGAAGTCGCCCTGTGGCGACTGTGTCGGCTGAAGTTTGAGCACCTCTACCAAAAGACCTTTCTCAATCCGTATGCCGAGCCGGAAACTCCGCTGCAACGCGAAGAGCTTCCTGGTTCGGAACATGTTTGGCAGGGCAACGAGACCCGACCGGGAATCGAAGATCTGCGTCCGCTCGTCCACGCCCGCGATAGCTGGCGTTGCCAACGGTGCGGCACTCAGGTTAATCGCGACACGGTGTGTCTTGACCACGTCAAACCTGTTAAACGGTTCAGTCGGCCAGAGGATGCCAGTGTCTTGGACAACCTCCAGACATTGTGCATTCCCTGTCATACCCAGAAGTCCATTGAGGAGATCGACGAACAAATGAAGTGCCGGATGCAGCGAAAGTTGCACGTCCGGTTCGGAGGGGGGAGCGAAGGAAACGTGCCTTTTCGAGTAATCGAATGGGTGACGCGCCTCGCTCCTATCCTACATCGAAAAAGCTCTCGCTGGCCTCGGCAGCAGTGGTGATTCAGGCGTCTCCAGCCGTTTGTTCGGGACGTTCCTCAGTTGGCTTTCCGATCACGAATCCGATGTCTTCGTGGTTTGCACGTCGAACCGATCTGGGATGCGGTGAAGAAATGCCCGAAAGGGATCTACCTCAAGCGAAATTTCCGCTGGTACAAGGTCCTGAGTCGGCGGATGCTCGACATCGTGGGCGACTTCGCCCCGCACATCGAGTATTACTCGATCGATGAGTTCTTCTTCCAGGTCGAGGGAAACAACCTGAAAGACCCCGCCCAGTCTGCCGAGATGATCCGCGATCGCATCAACCGGGAGTTACGCTTGCCTGTCACGGTCGGTACCAGAACAAGCTTCAAGATGAATGCCGCAAGAGTCAGGTGGCTCAGAAAAACCTGCTGCACGCGAGCGGCCCATTGCAGGGCAAGTTCGCTTTCCCGTTCTGCCATTTCGTCATTCTGTCGAACATCACGTCCGCGCAATTGACCGAGCACCCGCAGGGTGGCGGCGGAAATCGGTTGAAGAAGAGAAGAATCGGTAGAACTCCGGTGGCCGTTGCGGACTTTATCGCAAAAATTAATGCAGGATGCCGAAAATAATCGATTCATGTGCTGGCCATCTCGTTCGAACTCGACTCGGTTGGCCGGCGGCGTGCGCATCAAGAATCGTTCGACCCCAAGCCCGCCGCTTCCGCCGAGATCCGCGGCTAGCGCGGAGCCATTTGCACCACCCTTCCCGGCGTCTACTTTGGCGAGGTGATGCCGACTTGGCGGCGCTGCGGAACGCGGCGACCAGTTTTTGCTCTGAATTCCCTAACGAGAGTGACCCATGAACCGAACCCGATTCTTGGCATGCATCATTGCTTCCTTCCTGGCATCCCAACCGGTTCGGGCCGCAGAGCCGGAAGCGGCACCCACGTTCGAATGGGCCATATCGGCGGGTGGGACGTTGCACGACAAGACGCGAGGTATCGCTCTCGATATGGAGGGGAACGTTCTGCTGACCGGTGAATTCACCGGCACGGCGACCTTCGGCGAGCACTCGTTGACGAGCGCCGGCTCCATGGACTTCTTCGTGGCCAAGGTCGATCCGCGGGGCAAGTTTCTCTGGGTTCGTAGCGGCGGCGGCGAAAAGATCGATCGCGGCTATGCGGTTGCAACGGATCCTGCCGGCAACTGCTATGTGACCGGGCACTACGAGAGCCCCGAAGCGAAATTCGATTCGGCGACCATCAAGAACGGTGGCGAGTACGACCTCTTCGTCGCCAAGTACGACCCGCGAGGCAAACTCCTCTGGATTGAGTCCGGCGGCGGCTCGGGTTACGACTACGGGCACGGCATCGCAGCGGACAAACACGGGAACGTATTCGTCACGGGTGCCATTGTCGGCGAGGGACGATTCGCGGGCGAAAAACTTGGCCACGCCGGCCGCGCGCACATCTTCTGTCTGGCGATGAGTGCGGAAGGAAAGCTGCTGTGGGGGCACACGGCGGATGGCCCGGGTGCTAGTTCCGGGCACGCGGTTGCCGCCGATCAGAAAGGCAACTGCTACATCGGCGGCTTCGCTGGCGGGGTGAGTACGTTCGGCGGACAAAAGATCAACAACGCGGCAGGACAGGACATTCTCGTCGCGAAGTTCGACTCGCAGGGCAAACTTGGCTGGCTCCATGCCGGTCACGGCAGTTCTTCGGCAATGGTTCACGAACTCACTGCGGACGCCGACGGCAACGTGTGGGCCTCGGGCATGTTCAAGAACGAACTGAAGCTCGCGGATCGCACTGTTTCCAGCCAAGGGCAACAAGACATGCTTCTGACCAGCTTTGATCCGTCTGGGAAGCAAGGGTGGACGAAGACGGCGGGCGGAGCGGGAATCGACTACGGTCTCGGCGTCGCGACCGACGGGAAGGGGAATAGCTTCCTCACCGGGTCGTTCACGGGGCGGGTCGAATTCGACGGCGTGGTGCAGGCAAGCTCTGGCGCCGCCTCGGACTTACCGATCGTGAAATACGATCGGGCCGGAACGCAGAAATGGTTCGTGCAGGCCGGTAGCGACCGCACCGATCACACCTACACGATTGTATCGGACGGCAAGGGCAATCTGTACCTCTCGGGCGCGTGCAGCGGACCAGCGAAGTTCGGTACTCACACGATCACGCACCGCGGCAGCAATGACATCTTCCTGGCCAAGTTGACCGAGAAAGCGCCCACTTCCAAAAAGAACTGATCGGAAACGTCATCTACGGTTTGATGCGAATTCGGGTAACGAAACATGAAACGCGTTCTTTCCATCACCACTTGGCTTCTTTTCGTCCTCCCGGCGTCGGCACAGGAACGTGGTGCGCCGTGGTATACCGACCGGGCGAACCTCCTCTTCTACCAGGACACTCAGGGCCGCCCGCAGGCCGTAAAGACTGCTGAGGACTGGTCGCGCCGGGTCTCTCACACCCGCGCGAACATGGAATTGGTGATGGGTGCTCTACCGGCATTGAAGGACGTGCCACTGGACGTACGAACTGACAAAATTGTACGCCTCCGGCACTACTCGCGGCAGCACGTGACCTTCGTCGCCGAACCGGGGGACCGTGTTCCTGCCTGGTTGCTGGTGCCCCATCGCGCCGGCGATGACGAACGCCTGCCGGCAATGATCTGTTTGCCGGGTAGCTCCGCTCCAGGAAAAGACCGACCCGCCGGGCTTACCAGCGAGGCGGGCATGGCCTACGCTCATGAACTGGCGGAGCGGGGGTATGTCTGCCTCGTCGTGGACTACCCGCTGTTGCATACCGCTGAGTACGCCACCGATCCGTACAAGCTGGGGTATGTGAGCGCCACGACGAAAGGAATTGTGAACCACCGCCGTGGAGTAGACCTGCTTCTGGCACTTCCCTTCGTCGATCGTGAAGCCATTGGCGTGATCGGGCATTCGCTTGGCGGACACAACGCCCTGTTCCTTGCGATGTTCGACAATCGCATCAAGGCGGTTGTGTCGAGTTGCGGGTTCAACGTCTTCGCCAAACACAACCGAGGCGACGTGAGGGCTTGGAGCAGTCGCTATTACATGCCGCGGATTAAGACGGTGTACGGCGACGATCCGGCGAAAATCCCCTTCGATTTCACCGAAGTGCTCGCCGGTCTGGCTCCGCGGCCGGTCTTCGTGAACGCGCCCCTGCACGACGCGCCCGACTTCGAAGTCTCCGGCGTGCGTGATTGCTTCAAGGCGGCGATTCCGGTTTACCGAGACATCTTCAAGGCCGCGGAAAATCTCGTCGCGGCGCACCCGGACACGGGCCACAGTTTCCCGGCGGCCGAGCGGCAAGCGGCTTACGCCTTCCTCGATCAGCATCTGCGGCACCGCGGTTCAGGAAAGGCCCCTGCTGATGGACCGGTCGCTCACTGGCCCACCGTCGACAAACCGCGTAAGATTCCTGCCGAGCAGGCACCGCGGCTGGGCAAAGGCGATTTCTCGCTAGCAGTTTGGCTGAAATGCGACGCGGACGATCGTTTGCCCGGCGATCTGGTTTCCCAGTATGACCCGAAGACGCGGCGTGGTTTTCATCTCACATTGAAAAGCAATCCGGGTGTGACGTCAAGCCAGGCGAACTGGCGGCATCTCCAGTTCGGCATCGACGACAATCGTGCGTCGGAGTGGACCGACTGCGGCCGACCGGGGAACGCCTTGCTGGCCTTCGCCCTCGCCGTTCACGAGGGTTCGCTCTACGCGAGCACGTGCGAGCCTGGTAAGAAAGAATCAGGCAAGGTGTACCGTTTCGCCGGTCCGGGAAATTGGATCTCCTGTGGTGCCCCCGACGGTTCGAACACCGTCACGACACTCGCGGTCCACGCCGGGGCACTTTACGCCGGGACGGGCAAATACCGAGTCGCGGGCTCGGCCCTACCGGAATCGGAGAACCTCACGCCGGGCGGGCGTGTGTTTCGGTACGGCGGCGGCAATCGTTGGATCGATTGCGGTCAGTTGCCCGATACAGAAGCGGTCGGCGGTCTGGTGGTGTTCGGCGGAAAGCTCTTTGCGTCGTCGCTTTACAAGCCGGCGGGGTTTTTCCGGTACGAAGGCGAGAAGCGCTGGACCCGTCTGCCCGTTCCGAGCGCCCTCGACCCCGCCACTGGTCAGACGGTCCCAAAACGTGTCGTGTCACTCACCGTTCACGACGGATTCCTCTATGCGGGAAGTTACGACGGCGGACATGTCTACCGGTTCGACGGCGAGAATTGGACCGACTGCGGGCGGCTGGGCGAGAACACCCAAACCTATTCTTTCGCTCGGCATGAGGGGGCACTCCATGTCGGCACCTGGCGGAGCGGTCACGTCTATCGCTTCGGCGACCTCAATCGCTGGACCGATGTCGGCCGACTCGGCGAGGAACTCGAGGTCATGGGCATGCTGGTCCACAACGGCCGCCTGATGGCCGGCACGTTGCCGCTCGCCGAGGTGTATTCGTATGAGGGAAGCGACGTCTGGAAACGGATGACGCGGCTCGACCACACGCCGAACGTCACCTACCGCCGCGCCTGGACGATGGCCGAGCACGATGGCCAAGTCTTCTGCTCGACGTTACCTTCCGGCAACATCTTCGCCTACTCGGCCGGTCAACAGGCGTCGTGGGGCCACACGCTGTCCGCGGGCTGGCATCACGTCGCCGCCGTGAAATCCGCGAGCCGACTGCAACTCTATGTGGATGGAGCCCTCGTCGGACAAAGTCCGATTTTCGAGGCCAACAACTATGAACTCAGCACCACCGCGCCACTTCGTCTGGGCACGGGAACAAACGGCCCGCTTAACGGCCAACTGAACAACCTTCGCGTGTGGCGCCGAACCCTAAGTCCCGCCGAGGTCCGGACGCTCGCTTCGGAACCGCCAAGACCGTGAGAGCCTCCGTATTGCATCCACTTCGGCCGGCAATCAGGATACCTTCCGCCGAAGTAATCGAACGGCCGGATCCATCTGAGTGAGATGCTCGTCGCCTTGATCTGACTGGCGGGCATCCCTAGTTTATGCGGCAATCGACAATGCGTGATTTGAATCCCCAAGGACATCCGCATGAAGCCGGACGTACCAGAGAACTTCCGTAGTAATCTCCGGATCAACTTCGAAAAAGGTCACGTCATGCGAGTTCGCTGCTGTAATGATCGTCGTCAGCGGTTGGGAGCCGATCGAAGCATTTGGATGCGCGAAATTCGGGTGCTCGCTGAAAAACCAGTAAATGACATGCAGATGGCGGCCGTCCTTACTCATGCACAATAACTGATCTTTGATTCGGCGGATGGGCGGCCTATTATTCATTCAGACCGGCTAGCAAGTTCACTTTCTGATTGAGCGACGGACAAGACGCAACGAGCCGTTTTTTTATTTTCCGATCTCGAAAGAGTCTCATTTTTCCCAACCTATATTGAGCCCTCTCAGCCTCCGTTCGCTCGACATGAATCCGGTTGAGCAGTCGGCTGACTGGGCACCGAATGTGGCCTCTTTGCCGCTGCGTTGATACCCCGATCGTCGCCTGAGCGACATGATCCGCTTCCTGAAATCAACCATCGGGCCTCGGCAACCCAATAGACGAATTGCTCTCTCCAAGGAACTTCCAAGCGTAGCAACTTCGTCATTCTTGCCTGCATCGTCATTCTGACCTTCGGCGGATGCGCTCGGGCGGCCGACCAAGAATACGACATTATCGTTTACGAAGGAGTTTCTGACCTCGCTGCATCCGTCGCATAAGCAAACATCGATGCGTTTCGAGGAATATCACGACCGCCGACTCGGGGCACTTTCAAATCAGTGCGCAATCAAATTGCTGAACTGGAAATTTGCATCAATATGTCCCTGCGGATTTGCATCGATATTCGGAATTTGCATGGCTGAGCGGTATGATCTTTGCAAATAATCTCGAGCCCCTCACGTTTCAGGGAACCACTCAAGTCTATCGAAGGAGTTGGAAATGAAGCACTTCAGTATCATCATGTCCGTGGCGATTCTGGGCTACTGGTCGGGCTCCGCAACAGCAGATGAAGTGGACCGCGAGCTCGACGGCGACTTCCTAGTCAAAGTGATGGCCATTGACATTGCCGAGATCGAAATCGGCAAACTAGCGGACAAGAGATCCAATTCGCTGCAAGTTAAAGATCGTGCTGGAAGGCTGGTCAACGAGCATCGGAAAAGCGCCGACCGGGTCGGTTTGATGTTAAAGAACCGCCAGCAGTCAATCGTCACTGGATTCGACAAAAACTTGTTGCATCTTCGAGAGGATCTAGGGAGATTGCAGGGATCCGAATTCGATCGCGAGTATCTCCGTTGGACGATCTCGACGCACCAAAAAGAGATCGCAATGTATGAGAATCAGATCAAAAACGGAAGGGAAGGGGAAATCCGCTCCTTCGCTCAAGAACATGTCACCGTGCTTCGTGATCATTTGAGGCGGGCCCAAGAATTATTGAAGGACATCAACTGACCTAGGCTCAGTCCCTATCGCGCGGCGCAGCCGAGACGGACAACTTCACATTCGTTTGGCTCGCCGTGGCACTTATTTTCGAATTGCAGAGTTTCGATCGAACTGGGGCAGACGAATCTTTCACGCTGGGAATGCGAGTTGCACTGTTAGTTTACTTACGTTTCAAGGTACCTCACGAAGTTCAATCTGCCATGACCAACACCGAACTGCTTGCGACCCCTCCATTGTCGCTTCTGGTTGTTGAAGATTCCCGGGATGTCGCCGAAAGTCTCGCCTTTATTCTTCAAAATTGTGGATACAATGTCAGCATTGCGTACGATGGCGATCAAGCCGTAAAAATGGTCGATGCGACGCCGTTTCAGATTGTCATTTGCGACATCGGCCTTCCCGGTCGAAGCGGTTACGAAGTGGCGTCACACATTCGCCGAATACGCGGTAAGGATCCGCTCGTTATCGCAGTGTCGGCCTATTCGAGCGAGAGCGTGCGCGAAAACGCCCGGATCGCCGGGTTCGATCAATTTTTCTCGAAACCCGCAGATCCCCTCGAACTCGAAAAGGTGCTCAGCGATCGTGTATCCTCGCGATCGGTATCTACGAGTTAGTCGATCGGGGCTGATCAGGAAGATGCCTCATCGCGTTTGCGGAACTCCATTTCGGCGATGATAATGCGCGCCAGCACTTCAATGACGAGTTTTTGGAGGTCACCGCCGTCGAAATTGCCGCGGGCCAATCGCTCAATCTCCGGATGAAGGCCGCGCAAGCTCGCCCAGAGCTGGTCGCGTTCGGAGATTACCTGCGCTTGTTCGGAGTCCATATATGTTCCTTGAGCTCATGAGCGAAGAGACAGCTCACATTAAGTCCGAATCGCTAGCGTGTTGTTTCGGTTTCCCAGTGGCATCGTGACAAATCGGAAGCCTGCCTCTCAACTATAGGCAGGAAATTGCGCTTCTACGCCAAGCTGGGCTATTTCACTTCCGGTTCTTTACCGATTTCGTTAACGCTAAACGTATTCATCGCCCGCGAAATACTTCCTAACGATGGTCGACAAAGGCGCCGCCATTCGGGTTTTCTACTGTCTATCCCTGTGGCTGCAAATCACATCGTAAAATAATGCAAATTCAGAAGTTACGATTTAGAAAAGGCGCGGCACCGTATTGTCATCCGTCTCGATCAAACCGAGTGTTCCATCAGGATTGTTCTTCTAGACGTCGGCAGGTCGGTCGTTCCTATTTGATACCAGGCCGACGAAGTTCTTGGATTGCAATTCTCTGACCAAAATCGGCATGTTACTTGCGGCAATTTCTGGGCCGGTTCAAAATCCCAAGTCCGTGCCTGCAACGAATTTTCGACTTCGCAGTTCGGATCATGAAGTCTGATTGTCCCAACAGTTGCCGAGGATCCTCATGAAGACCTTTATCGAAACGGCTCCCAATGTCGGTGAAATGACGATGCTTTTGAATGCGTTGGTCGCCCTGAAAAAAGGTAAAACGGGAGTTCGATTGCCGGTTGAATGGACTGGTGTGGAGGGGAAGGTTGCTGATGCGTTCAACGAAGTCGTTGAACTCAACGAGCGCATGGCCAATGAGCTCGCCCGACTTAGCCGGGTGGTTGGTAAAGAAGGCAAATTGAGTCAACGAGCCACGCTCGGCGATGTGAGCGGTTTTTGGCAGGAATCCGCTGAGTCCGTTAACGATCTTATCGACGATCTCGTTCACCCGACCAGCGAAACCGCCCGCGTGATCGGTGCCGTGGCTCAGGGCGACCTTTCGCAAACGATGGCCCTCGAAATCGAAGATCGCCCGCTCCAAGGCGAGTTCCTCCGAACTGCCAAGACAATCAACAAGATGGTGGAGCAGCTCGGTTCGTTCGCGTCCGAAGTGACCCGCGTGGCCCGTGAAGTCGGTACCGAAGGGAAGCTCGGCGGTCAAGCCGATGTGAAGGGCGTCGCTGGCACCTGGAAAGACCTTACCGATTCCGTGAATATGATGGCCGGCAACTTGACCGGCCAGGTCCGCAACATCGCTGAGGTCGCGACAGCCGTGGCGAACGGCGACCTTTCCAAGAAGGTCACCGTCGACGTGAAGGGTGAAATTCTCGAACTGAAGAACACCATCAACACGATGGTCGATCAGCTTCGTTCGTTCGCGTCGGAAGTGACCCGCGTGGCCCGTGAAGTCGGTACCGAAGGTAATCTCGGCGGACAGGCGCAAGTCGACGGCGTCTCCGGTACGTGGAAAGATCTTACTGACTCTGTGAACTCGATGGCTGGTAACTTGACGGCCCAGGTCCGCAACATCGCTGCCGTGACAACCGCTGTCGCCAACGGCGACCTTTCGCGAAAAATCACCGTGGACGTGAAGGGCGAAATCCTCGAACTGAAAAACACGATCAACACGATGGTGGACCAACTCGGTTCGTTCGCCTCGGAAGTAACCCGCGTGGCCCGCGAAGTGGGTACCGAAGGGAAGCTAGGTGGTCAGGCTCAAGTGCCCGGCGTCGCCGGTGTGTGGAAAGATTTGACCGACAACGTCAATTTCATGGCTTCCAATCTGACGGCCCAAGTCCGCAACATTGCCGATGTGACGACCGCCGTGGCGAATGGCGATCTGTCGCGCCAGATCACGGTGGACGTGAAGGGCGAAATTCTCGAACTGAAGAACACCATCAACACGATGGTCGATCAACTGTCGTCGTTCGCATCGGAAGTGACTCGCGTGGCTCGCGAAGTGGGTACCGAAGGAAAACTCGGCGGACAGGCCGACGTGCCCGGCGTCGCCGGTACCTGGAAAGACTTGACCGACTCCGTGAACTCGATGGCTGGTAACTTGACCGACCAGGTGCGCAACATCGCCGAGGTGACGACGGCCGTCGCCAACGGCGACCTTTCCAAGAAGATCACCGTCGATGTCCGCGGCGAAATCCTCGAACTCAAAGACACTATCAACACGATGGTCGATCAGCTTTCATCGTTCGCGTCGGAAGTGACCCGCGTGTCCCGCGAAGTGGGTACGGAAGGCAAGCTCGGCGGTCAGGCCGACGTGAAGGGCGTGGCTGGCACGTGGAAAGACCTTACCGATTCCGTGAATTTCATGGCGTCGAATCTTACCAGTCAGGTGCGCAACATCGCCGACGTGACCAAGGCCGTGGCCGCCGGCGACTTGTCGCGCAAGATCACCGTGGACGTGAAGGGTGAAATCCTGGAACTGAAGAACACCATCAACACGATGGTGGATCAACTTGGCTCCTTCGCGTCGGAAGTGACGCGCGTGGCTCGCGAGGTGGGTACGGAAGGAAAACTGGGCGGTCAGGCTCGTGTGGAAGGCGTTTCCGGAACCTGGAAAGATCTCACGGACTCCGTGAACTCGATGGCCGGTAACCTGACCGACCAGGTGCGCAACATCGCCGACGTGACCAAGGCCGTGGCAGCCGGCGATCTTTCAAAGAAGATCACGGTGGACGTGAAGGGCGAAATTCTCGAACTGAAGAACACCATCAACACGATGGTGGATCAGTTGCGGTCGTTCGCCGCGGAAGTGACCCGCGTGGCCCGCGAAGTGGGTACGGAAGGAAAACTTGGCGGACAGGCCGACGTGCCCGGCGTCGCCGGTAACTGGAAGGATCTCACGGACTCCGTGAACTCGATGGCCGGTAACTTGACGGCCCAGGTGCGTAACATCGCGGCGGTGACGACGGCCGTGGCCAACGGCGACCTTTCCAAGAAGATCACCGTGGATGTCCGCGGCGAAATTCTCGAACTCAAAGACACCATCAACACAATGGTGGATCAACTCGGTGCCTTCGCATCGGAAGTGACCCGCGTGGCCCGCGAAGTCGGTACCGAAGGAAAGCTTGGCGGTCAGGCCCAGGTCCCCGGCGTGGCCGGAACCTGGAAAGATCTGACGGACTCCGTGAACTCGATGGCCGGCAACTTGACCGGGCAAGTACGC
>JAIOQJ010000090.1 GCA_021413475.1 Planctomycetota bacterium
TCTATACGAAGGCGGCATCCGCGTGCCGCTGATCGTGCGCTGGCCGGGCGTCGTGAAGCCGGAAACCGTTACGAACGAGGTCGCGTGCAGCATCGACCTTTTCCCAACACTGTTGGAAGCATGCGGGGCGAAGTCGTCGGCCAAGCCCGACGGCATCAGCATCATGCCGGCCTTGAAAGGGGGCAAACTCCCCGAGCGGACGCTGTTCTGGCATTATCCCCACTATTCCAATCAAGGCGGCAAACCAGGTGCGGCGATCCGCAAGGGGGACTATAAACTCATCGAGTTCTACGAAGATGGCCGTCAGGAGCTATTCGACGTGCGCAAGAATTTTTCCGAATCCAGCAATCTGATCGCGGCCAAGCCCGAAGTGGCGAAGGAACTGGCCGGACTATTGGACGCCTGGAGGAAAGAGGTTGGGGCCAAGATGATGACCCCGAACCCAGATTACGTGCCGAATCCACAGGCCAAGGATGGGACGATCACAATGCACTCGCGGACCGCGACCGTCCACGGCGTTCAACTCCGCTACGAGCCACTGCCTCACAAAACGACGCTCGGCTTCTGGACGATGAAGGACGACTGGGCCGATTTCGAATTCACCGTCGAGAAGCCTGGCACGTTCACAGTAGAAGTGCTTCAGGGTTGCGGTGCCAAGAGCGGTGGCTCCGAGGTCGAACTCGCGACCGGCGACCAGAAGGTGACGTTCCTGGTCAAGGACACCGGCGGTTTTCAGGCGTTCGAAGCTCGCGACGTCGGCACGCTGAAATTCGACAAGCCCGGCCGTTACTCGCTGACGGTGAAGGCCAAGACTAAACCCGGCGTCGCGGTGATGGACCTGCGGCGGATTGTGTTGAAGCCGAAGGAGTAGTGTTGCGGCCGCAAGCGGCCGACATCCGTTAACCCGACGCGCTAGCGAGGGATGCGACTCTCCCTCGCTAGCGCGTTGGGTTAACGGGAGCGACGCTCCGCCGCAAGCGGCTACGGCGAGCGTGAGGAATCATCGAGATCGAGATGCGACGTCTCCGCCAAGCGATGCACGCAAGCGAGCGAGATGAATGAGATAAGGATGATGTAAACCGCCAACGGCCAATACTGGCCGGGGAATTCTCGGATGAGGACGGTCGCGATCAAGGGAGCGAGGCCGCCCGCGATCGGGGAGCCAAGTTGATAGCCGATGGACGCCCCCGTGCAACGCACCCGCGTGCCGAACAATTCCGGAATCATGGCGGCCTGAATGCTGTAAAGCACCGCATGGCCGCCCGCGAGGCCGAGCACGGTGGCGAGGATGATCCATTCGGTCTGCCGCGTCTCCAACATCGCGTAAAACGGCCAGGCAAAAAAGATCATGAACCAGCAACCGGCCATGTAAGTTCGCCGGCGGGTCCAGATCGTCGCGATCGCGAAGAGGTAGAAGCAAGAGTTCTCCGTGAGTCGCACGCCCGCCGCCAGCAAAATTTCGCGCCAGTGCCGTCGCAACGTCTCGCGAATGGGTGCGTCGGCCAATTGATTGTCGTTCTGCAAGGCCGTGAACAAGGGCGACTCCATGATCCGAATCCGGATCAATAGGCCCACCACCACCAACGCCCCACTCAGGTAAAAGGGCACACGCCAGCCCCAGGAATGAAAATCCTCCGGCGACAGCGAAGCCTGGCAGAGAGCCATCACCCCCGTGGAGGCTAACAGTCCCAATGGAACTCCCGCCTGCGGCCAACTGGCGTAGAAGCCGCGGCGTCCCTTGTGGCCATGTTCCACGGCCATCAACACCGCACCGCCCCATTCGCCGCCCACGCCGAGCCCTTGGAGAAAACGCAAAAGAGTCAAAAGGATCGGTGCGGCAATGCCGACTTCCGCGTAGGTCGGCAGGAATCCAATCAAGAGCGTGCTGATGCCCATCAGCAAGAGCGTCATCACCAGCGTTGATTTGCGGCCGATGCGATCGCCGAGGTAGCCGAAGACCACGCCGCCGATTGGTCGGGCCAGGAAGCCGATGGTGAACGTGCTGAACGATAGGATCTGGCCGGTAAACGCATCGTATTTGGGGAAGAAGAGCGCGGGAAACACGAGTGCCGCGGCCGTGCCATAGAGGAAGAAGTCGTACCACTCGATGGTCGTGCCAATCGTACTGGCGACGATGGCTTCAACCAACGAGCGTTTGGGAGCGGCGGGAGCATCAGGCATGGAGAGCGGTCCGGGAGAGAGGGATCAATCATGATTCAATCTATCTAAGGCGAGCCGGTTCGCGTGAGCGGCCGGAG
>JAIOQJ010000557.1 GCA_021413475.1 Planctomycetota bacterium
ATCGCTCTGATGCGTTCCCGGCACGCAGTCTTCCTGGCGAAATCGCATCTAACCGTCCATCGCTACGTCGGTTGCGATCGAATCGCGGCGTGATCTCCAGGACTCGGCACGCTGGTTGCATCTACCAGTTATCCGGACTGGGCAAGCTTTTCGCCGGTCGGTGAACTGGACTTCGTTGGGACAGGCACACCGATCTCACCTTGCCCGGCCATTTCGGGGGTAAGGAGTTTCTGTCATGAGACGCGTTGTGGTGTTGGTGACGGTGTGCAGTTTGTTCTTGGCGATGTCGCAGCCGATTTGGGCTCAGGACTTTGGTCCTTACGGCTCACCGCAGACATTTGCCCAGCCGCAGTATGGAGTTCCGGTGCAGTACGGCGCGCCGGCCATTCCGGTGCAGACCGAGCAGTATCCGATTCTGAAACGCCTGCTGATCGGAGCAGGCATCCTCGGAGCGGGCTACGCCCTCGGTCGAGCCACGGCCCCGCAGTATGGTCCATCGTACAACGTGGTTCAGCCGCCGCAAATTCAGGGCCCGGTGTTCCGTCCAGGTTCTTGGAACCACCATCCGGTTCACGCGTTCAACCACGGTCCTGTGCACGGTGGCCCCATGCATGGTCCGATGAACGGTCCGGGCAATAACCACAGCCCGCAAGGCAATTGGTCGCGCCATCGCTAACAAGCCAGACGCCATGATCGGCCTCATACGGTATGATGCGGAGCGTTATTATTCTCCGTTTTCAAGCGGCAGTACCGGTGAGGCCCGATCATGGCCAAGTGCGAGGAAGGCTATTTGTGCGACGTCTGCGGAGGCGATGTCGAGGAGATCACCGATAGCGATTTGTACCTGCGATACGTGATCGGCATGGCCGATCCGGAAGTGCTGCACACGAGCCGCGAGCGGCACATCCTTTGTAATCCGGCCCTGGCGCAATTCATCGTCGACGACGACTTCCCGCCGGTGACGGTCGAAGGCCCCTTCGACAAGCGGCAGCTCGACCCGGTTTACGTCCGCGTGCGTGAAATCCTGGTGACCCGCGGCTGGCGGCGGCTACGCGAGGTCCGCGGCCAAGAGATCGCCATCATCGAGTATCCTCTGCCCGAAGTGCGAGCCGCGATCGAGCGGAAATCGCCCTGACGAAGACTCGCGCAAAGGCGCTAAGACGCAAAGACGAAGATAAGAAATGACTTGAGCAAAAGGGGGCGGTATGTCGGACGCGATTCGTGAGTTGGATGAGAATGCAATTTCGAAGGTGGTGGTGGATGCGGCCTATCGAATTCACAAGGCTTTAGGACCGGGGTTGTTGGAGTCGGTTTACGAATCCATTTTGGTGCACGAGTTGAGGAAGGCCGGCCTGCGGTGCGAGCGGCAGGTGCCGATTCCGGTTGTCTACGATTCCATTCGGTTCGAGGAGGGCTTTCGAGCTGATGTGTTCGTCGAGTCGAAAGTGTTGGTGGAACTAAAATCGATCGAACAGACTGCTCCTGTGCATCGGAAGCAGTTGCTTACCTATCTGAGACTGACCAACAAACGTCTCGGTCTGCTCATCAACTTCGGAGCAGAGACCATCAAAGAGGGCATCACCCGACTGGTAAACGGCCTGCCAGAATAATCCCCCTGCCCCTCCGCGTTTCTTCTTTGCGTCTTAGCGCCTTGGCGCGAGAAACCTAGCGTACCGCACCGTCGACCAGCACTACTTCCCGTGCCGGCCTTCGCCGTTGATGCGGGCGTACACGTCGTTCAGCATCCAGTGGAACAGTGCCAGGTGGATGCTCTCGACCATGCCCATGTCGTGCAGAGGGACGTGGAGGCCGGCTTGCTGCAACTTTTTGAGCTTGCCGCCGTCGAAGCCGGTGAGGCCGAACGTTTTCAGACCGTGGCGATTCGACCAGTCGACGGCCGCCAGCACGTTCGGGCTATTTGAGCCGCTTCTTGGTCTCGTCCTTTAGATCACTGTCGCGGAGCGTGCTCTTGCCCAGGTCTTCGCTCATGTGCGAGGCGGTGGTGGCCGAACCGCCGTTGCCGAAGATGTATACGAACTTTTCGGTCTTCCAAGCGTCGTACACCAAGTCAGACCAGTGCTGCAATTCGGCGCAGTCGACGTTGCCCAACTCCTCCTGGATGCGGGC
>JAIOQJ010000549.1:0-5690 GCA_021413475.1 Planctomycetota bacterium
CGATGCCGATGGTCGGGATGTTGAGACTGGCGGTGATGCGGGTGGCCATCTCGGCGGGGACGCATTCGAGGACGATGGCGAAGGCCCCGGCTTGCTCGATCGCCTTGGCGTCGCGCATCAGGCGTTCCTCGTCGCGCTGGACACGGAAGCCGCCGAGCCGATGGACCGATTGCGGCGTCAGGCCGATGTGGCCCACGACCGGAATGTCGGCACGCGTGACGGCAGTCACGATCTCGGCCGTGCGCTCGCCGCCTTCCAACTTCACCGCGTGGGCACCGGCTTCTTTCATCAGGCGGCCGGCGTTTTCAAGGGCCTGCAGCGGGCCAAGCTGGTACGACATGAACGGCATATCCGCGACCAATAACGCTCGATGGATGCCGCGGGCCACGCACTTGGTGTGGTAGATCATCTCGTCGAGCGTGACGCTCAGCGAGTTGGGATTCCCCTGGACGACCATGCCAAGTGAATCGCCGACGAGGATACTGTCCACGCCGGCTTCATCGAGCAGGCGCGCGGTGGTGTAATCGTAGGCCGTCAGCATCGTCAACCGCTGGCCGCGAGTGCGGGCCGAGAGGAAGTCGGGCACCGTCACCGGACGGGAAGACCTCGCTTCAACGCTTTTCGGCGAGCCAATCGAAGCCATGTACCAACCCTAGATGAGGAGAGGGAATCCGCCATTCTCTGACCATTCTCCCCAAGCATACCCACCTAAGTGGGTGAAGATCAATGCCTGCCTTCGCGAATCTTCACGGCTCACGCAGAAATCATTAGCCACGGATGGAACACGGATCAAACACGGATGAAATCCAGAACACCATTATTTCGATTCCTAGCGGTGCTACATAGCCTTCAAATATTCGCGGCTTGGCAATTAGAGCGAAAAATGAGCCACAGAGGCCACAGAGATCACCGAGAAAAAATCAAATAGCATCCTGCTTTCTCCGTGTCCTCTGTGTCCTCTGTGGCTCATTTTTTGCTCTGATTGCGGCTTGGCCGCGTCAGGTTTAATCCATGTTCCATCCGTGGCTAAAATTCTTTGGGGAGGTTATCCGGTCGGGCGAAATTCGGTTGATGGTCAGAGGACACGACGATCTGCGACCGAATGTCCGGTCGTCGTGTATAATGGGTTAGCCATGAACATCCAACAAACCAATCCGAACGTCAAAGCGGTCGTCCTGTACGACGGCACGTGCCCCTTGTGCCAAAAGTCGGTTTCGATCCTGAAACGGCTCGATTGGCTGCGGCGTCTTTCGTACCACGATGCCCGCGATACCGACCAGCTGCCCGAAACACCTGTGAAGCTCGATGCCGAGAAGATGCTCCAGGAAATGCACGTGCTGACGCCGGATCGCCAGCGGGCCTATGCGGGATTCCGAGCCTTTCGCTGGATCGCGGGGCGTTTGCCAATCCTGTGGGCGTTCTGGCCATTGATGTTCGTGCCCGGCGTGCCGTGGCTGGGCAATCGGGTTTATCGTTGGGTGGCCCGGAACCGGTACAACCTCGTTCCGTGTCATGATGGGCAGTGCGCCGTGCCGTTGCGACCGCCGGCGGACAAAACCAAGACGGTCAAAGGCACTTCTTGATTGGGTTCATACAATTTCTGTGAGACTACTGTTACCCCGAAGGCCTTTTTCTTCGTAAGACGGCCTTCCCAGGCCGTCCGCTCAAACATGGACGGCCTGGGAAGGCCGTCCTACGAAGAATCGCACCTTTCGGGGTAAAGAGCGACGTTCAAAACTCTCCGCAGGAAGGCACACCAGAATGAGCCGTCGATTCGTTGACCAGCTTGAAGACGGCGAGAACATCGATGATGTCTTCCTGGTCACCGACAAGCAATTGCGTACCAACAAGAACGGCAACCTCTACATTCAGGTCGAGTTGCGCGACCGGTCCGCCAGCATCATCGGCCGGCTTTGGAACGCCAACGAACCGCAGTTCCGCTCCTTCGAAATCGGCGATTTTCTCCTCGTGAAAGGGAAGGCTCAGCTATTTCAGGGTGCCCTGCAAATCATCCTGAATACCTTCGAGAAGATCGAGAACAAGAAAGTCGATCTGGCTAACTTCCTGCCCCATACCGAACACGACGTTGGCAAGCTCTTTGAACGGCTCAAGACCTTTCTGCTCAAGGTCAGCAATCCGCACCTACGGGCGCTGGCCGAGTGTTACCTGATGGATGCCGACTTCATGAACGGCATTTGCCGGGCCCCGGCGGGGGTGCGCGTTCATCACGCGTACATCGGCGGATTGCTCGAGCATCTCGTGACCATGATGGACGTGGCCGAGCGTATTCTGCCGCTTTACCCGGATGTCGATCGCGATCTCGTGATCCTTGGCGTGTTCCTACACGATAGCGGCAAGATTCGCGAATTGACCTATGACCGGGCCTTCGGTTACTCCGACGAAGGCCAACTGATCGGCCACATTAATATTGGCGTCGAGATGCTCGAAGCCAAGGTCGCCCAGGTGCCCGATTTAACGGGCGAACCGATGCCGCGCGAACTTTTGTTGCGCTTGAAGCATCTTATTCTTAGCCACCACGGTACGCTCGAACATGGCAGTCCGAAGATTCCCATGACTCCCGAGGCCGTGGCGTTGCACGCGATCGACAATCTCGACACACGCATTCAGATCTGTGTCCGTGAGATCAAAGACAACCGCGGCCTATCCACCTGGACGCAATATAACCAGGCCCTGCAACGACGATTATTCATCGGCGGAAACGGTACGTCCGATTCCGCGAACTCCATTGATAGCGACTGAGATGCCTGACTTCGAAAAACTGATCCTGAATGCCTTTTCCCGCAAAGAGTACAAACCTGTCAAAGCCAAAACCCTGGCTCGCCAGCTCGGCGTCACCGACGACGATTATCCCTCCTTCCGCAGAGCCCTGCGCGACCTGATCGCGCAGGGCAAAGCCCAGTTCGGCAACGCCCACGTCATCAAACCACCGGGAAGCCGTAGCGCCATCATCGGCATCTACCGCCGCTTCCAGTCCGGCACCGGTGTCGTCCGCACGGTGCCGCTGCCCGGCCAAGAATCGGGCGAGTACTTCATTGGCTCCCACCACGCTCTCGATGCCGTCAATGGCGACGAAGTGCAGGTCCAGGTTCATCGCAAACCAACGCGGACTAACCAGGGCATCGGCCAGATCATCGAGATTGTCAATCGGGCCACCAAGCAGTTCGTCGGCACCTACTTTGAACGTGACGGCCAGGGTCTCGTCCGCATTGACGGCATGATCTTCTCGCACAGCATCGACGTTGGCGATCCGGGAGCGAAAGGGGCCAAGCCGGACGACAAGGTCGTCATCGAACTTTTGCGTTTCCCCACGGTGCAGGAACGCGGCGAGGGTGTCATCACCGAGGTCCTCGGCAAACGCGGCGACCCGGCGGTCGATCAAGTCTCGATCGTCCGTTCCCTGGGAATTCCCGACGTTTTCCCAGAGGAAGTGCTTGCGGAAGCACGTGTCGTCACCGATGGCTTCCGCGAAGACGACCTCGACGGCCGTACCGATTTCACCGCGCAGACCGTCATCACCATCGACCCTGCCGACGCCCGCGATTTCGACGACGCGGTCTCTGTGGAGATCGACCCCAAAACGCAGCACTGGCTCCTGACCGTGCATATCGCGGACGTGGCCCACTTCGTCCGACTCGGCGGCCATCTCGATCGCGAGGCCCGCAAACGCGGCACCAGCGTTTATCTGCCCCAGCAAGTGATCCCGATGTTCCCCGAGTTGATCTCGAACGGCCTCGCCAGCTTGCAGGAGGGAAAGCTTCGCTACGTGAAGAGCGCCCGTATCGAATTCACGCCGAAGGGCCAGATCGTCTCGACGCAGTTCGCGAACGGGGCGATCAGGGCCCGAAAACGCTTCAACTACGAGCAAGTTTCGGAGATTTTGACACAACCCGAGTGCGAAGCCGCCCGTGCTCTTGATCCGGAAATTTCCGGGCTACTCACGCGGATGCGCGACCTCGGTATGATCCTCCGCAAACGCCGCTTCAAACGCGGTGCGCTGGAACTGTCGATGCCGGCGGCGGTGCTCGAATACGACGCCAAAGGGCACGTGACTGGGGCCCATTTCGCGATCAACGACGTTAGCCACCAGATCATCGAAGAGTTCATGCTCGCGGCCAATGAGGCGGTGGCCACGCATCTGGGGAGCAAGGAGATTCCATTTCTCCGCCGCATCCACCCTGCCCCGGAGCCGACGAAACTCGCCAAATTCGCGGAGTTCGCCAAGATCCTCGGTTATAAGATGGACGGCGTCAGCGACCGTTTCGAATTACAGCGAGTGCTTTCCGCGAGCACCGGCAAGCCGGAACAGTATGCCGTTCACTACGCATTGCTGCGGAGTCTCAAGCAGGCAATTTACTCACCGCTCAAGGAAGACCACTACGCCCTCGCCAGCCACGATTATTGCCATTTCACCTCGCCGATCCGGCGTTACCCCGACCTGCAAGTTCACCGCCAACTCGGCCAACTGATCCGTACCGGCCGTGCCGGCGGCGACAAAGATGAACTAGCCGCTCTTGGCGAACATTGTTCCAAAATGGAACGCCGTGCCGAGACCGCCGAGCGGGAGATCGTCAAGCTGCGCCTGCTCAATTACTTGAACCATCGCATCGGCATGCAGATGGACGCGGTCGTCACCGGCGTGGCGGAATACGGCTTCTACGCCCAGGGCGCGATCTTTCCGGCCGAGGGACTGGTCCACATCAGCAGCCTGACGGACGATTACCATCACTTCGATGAATCCGCAACCGCCGGCAACTTGATTTCCGGGTAATCGAGTCGAAGCCGCCGGTGCTGGAGCCGAAGATCAAGAAGAAGGGCAAGAAACGGCGAAAATGATCGTTTATTGATCTTGAGGGAACACCTTCCGCCCGAATGCGTAACAAATCGCCCTTTATTCGTAATGGAAGAGCCCACTTTCGTAACAGAAAAAGGGCCATTCGTAACAGGGGGTGTCCGTGCCACGTGTTACGAATAGTGAACGGAAGCGGCTTTTCTGAACATCAATAGCCGCGACGCCGAAGGCTCGCGCGGTGCAGCGATCCCCCCGCGCGAGCCTTCGGCGTCGCGGCTAAACGACATGCTAATCACTTCTCCTCGCCGCTGCCGATCCGCATACCGAATCCGTTCATGTCGATGTCTTCGATGGCCTTCTCGGTCTCGCCGGGGGCACTGCGTTCGAGAGTCAAACGTAGAAAAGCCCAGAGGCTGGCCCGTTCGCCGGCATGGTCGTAGCCGTTGGAATCGGTGTCGGCCTCGATGAGCCAGCGCCAAGTACGGCGATCGCTACCGCTGTCGCTGGCCTCTTCCTGCCAACCCTTGAGGATCCTTTCGACGGCCAGAATGGCTGAGCGCACGGACTTCGCATCCGTGAATGCGGCCGTCAATTCGTCGGGCGCGGAAACGATTCGAGCCTGCGGCAGTTGCCGGATCGCGTCAAAGAGCTTGTGCTCGATCGCCGAGGCACGCCATGGCGACCAAAGCTGGAACGACACTTCCGGCGTTTCGAACAACAGGCCGTACAATTCCACGCGCATGAAACGGGTCTCCGATGGGAGCTGGTTCTGTCATCGTAAGGATTTCGGGCGGTAAATCCAAACGGGAGTCGATGGCGTGGATTCAAAACGGATTCGATTGAGCGGGGTTGCGTAAGCGCCCCGTGAATTTGCACACCC
>JAIOQJ010000549.1:5763-6962 GCA_021413475.1 Planctomycetota bacterium
GATACCACGGGGCGCTTACGCAACCCCGCTCCGAATTCCCCTCGCGAACTGCTGGGCAATCTCCCCGCCTTCGTGTAGAAAAACGATGTCAGGTACCCGCCTCTCCGCCTCTTTACGGATCGTTCATGACAGCGGACGTCCATCGGATTCGTCTCTCCGGCATGATGTTTGGGCAGTATCTCATTCTCGGAAGTTGGGCGGTGACGCTCGCGACTTTCCTGATGAGTTCCCCGTTGCGCGGCGGGCTCGGCTTTCCGCCGGGTTACACAGGCTGGATTTACAGCACGCTGGCCCTGGCGGGGATCGTCGCTCCAATCTTCATCGGCCTCCTCGCCGACCACCTCTTCGATTCCACGAAATTGATGGCCTTCCTGCATTTTATCGGCTCGCTTCTACTCGGGGCCTTGGCCTGGTATTGTCTGCATCAGCAACCGCTCATCGCAGCGGCTTATCGCTCGGCCGTTGCCGAGGAACGCATCGACGGAATTCCGTTACTCGAAATGGAAAAGCGACTCGCGGAAAGCCCCAGCGAAGCGACACCCGAGATCAAGCAAGCCATTCGAGACGCCTTCGGCCGAGTTCAGCAAGATCCGGAACTCGTTCATCTCGTGAATGAGACTTTTCTGATCTTGTTTGTGCTGATGGCCATATACGCCTTTTGCGTCATCACCTCGAACACGCTCTGCAGCGTCATCGCCTTCCGCAATCTCCACGACCCGCAGCGTTCCTTTGGCAACATTCGCCTGTTCGGTACGGTTGGCTGGATCGTGGCCGGCGTTCAATTAGAACTGTTCTGGAACACGCTATCCCCTGCCCCGCTCTTCTTTTCGGCGGGCATTTCACTTGTTTTTAGCCTCTACTGCCTGACTCTGCCCAGCACACCGCCTTCGGGGCTCGCCAAGACCCTGGGGCAGGCATTGGGCCTTCCGGCCCTCTCGATGTTCCGCCGCGGCTCGTTCTGTGTGCTGATTTTCTGTGCGCTCGGCATCTCGGCCGTGCAACAGTTCTACAGCATCTACACGAACCGCTTTCTGATGGAACTTCGCACTCCGTTCCCCGCGGCCGTGCAGACACTCGCACAAGTCATGGAAGTGATCTGTATGATGCTGATCCCGTTCGCGGTTCAGCGTTTCGGACTGAAATGGACGATGGTGGTCGGAATCTTCGGCTGGATTCTCCGTAACGCGGTATTCGCTTCT
>JAIOQJ010000550.1 GCA_021413475.1 Planctomycetota bacterium
GTCGTAGCACTTGGTACAGAGAATGATGGTCGCGTCGCTTGCGGGATTCCAAACAGAAAACGAAATGAATTCGACCGGTAATGGTGGAAGCTGGTCGACGCGAAGGCCATCGCGACGACCAGCTTCGATTTTTTCCGCACTTCGCTCGACGATCATCACCGGGAAGCCCACCATCTCCAGCGCGTACGCGATCGCGCAACCGATCCCGCCCGCTCCGATGATATGGATGACTCCCATCCGTGGTTCCATTCCTAGAGTCTCAAAGAAATTGAACCACAGAGGCACAGAGATCACAGAGAAGAAAAGGAATACATCGCCTCACGATCACCTGAGGCGAACTCAATTGATTTTCTTGATTTCTCTGTGAACTCTGTGCCTCTGTGGTTCAATCTTTCTTCTTGTTACTCTTACGACAAATCAAAGAGCATGATCTCGCTTTCGCCCGTCGATTCAATCGTGAGCCACTGTTCGTCGCTCACCGCCAGGCCGTCGCCCGCCTTCAGTTGATGCGGGCCGACTTCGACTGCCCCACGCAGCACTTGCAGCCAGGCGTGCCGGCCGGGTTCGATGGTATGGACGATACTCTCGCCGGCGAACTTCGCGAGGTACACTTTCGCATCTTGCTGGATCGTGAACGAATCATCGCGTCCATCCGGGGAGGCGACCAACCGAAGGCCGTTCTCGTGGGGAAAAACGCGCTGGTCGTAACCCGGGGCCAACCCTTTCGCTCGCGGAAACAGCCAGATCTGGTACAGATGCACCGGCACCGTCTTGGAGGGATTGAACTCCGAGTGCTGGATGCCGGTCCCGGCTGTCATTCGCTGAAACTCGCCCGCCTTCAGAACAGAGCCGTTGCCCAGGCTGTCGCGATGTTCGAGTTCTCCTTCCAGGATATAGGTAATGATCTCCATGTCGCGATGGGGATGCTTGCCGAAACCCTGGCCGGGTGCAACCCAGTCTTCGTTCATTACCCGCAGCGAGCGAAAGCTCATGTGCGCGGGGTCAACGTAATCGCTAAAAGAAAACGTGTGCCAGGTATCAAGCCAGCCGTGGTTGGCATGGCCGCGTTCGTTGGCGCGTCGGATCTGGAACATGGCGTGGCTCCTTCAGAACAACTTTGTGTTCGACTCTGCTCAAGAATACCAGCCACGACAACAATTCTTACAACCAGTCCGTCGCCAGGGAGTCGGCCACGCATTTCCCCTCCCGCGTCATCCACACGCGCTCGCCGTCATCGCGAAGGAGCCCGAGAGCGGTCTGCCCGATTATCTTCTGTCCCATCAAATCATCAAGCGAAAAGCCCGTTTGTTGTTGAAATGAAGTCCGAAAGATGCCGTCGCTCCGCCGCAGTTGCACGACGGCGGTTTCGCGAGCCCGCTCTTCTGGAGTGAGTTCCTCGCTCTGAAACGTCGCCGGTTCGCCGGCCAGCACGCGTTTCAGATACTCCTTCAAATTGCGTGTATTCACCTCACGTCGGCCCTGAACGTAGCGGGCCGCCCCGAGGCCGAAACCGAGATAGGCATGGTTCGCCCAGTAGGCTTCATTATGCCGGCAGCGGTGGCCCGGCCGGGCGAAGTTCGAGATCTCGTAATGTTCAAAGCCCGCCTTGGCGAGATGGTCCATCGCCAGCAGATACATGCCGAGCTCGGCCTCTTCGTCGAGGGCCTTCACCCCGCCTCGCTCGCGATCCTTCCAGAGCGGCGTCCCCTTCTCGTAAGTCAGGCCGTAAGTCGACAGATGATCGGAACCGAGTTCCAGGGCCCAATCGAGATCTTGCCGCCAGTCGTCGAGGCTTTGGCCCGGCACCCCGAAGATCAAGTCGAGCGAGAGTTGCATGCCGTGCTTGCGAACCGCGGCCACGGCGGGGCCGACATGTTCCGGCCCGTGACGTCGATCGAGCACCGGTAGCAGATGAGGATGAAACGACTGTACGCCGATGCTCACGCGCGTTACGCCAAATTTGGCGAGGACGTCCATCTTCTCGGGCGTGATGCTTTCCGGCGTCGATTCGATGGAGAATTCGCCACCGGTTTCGAGAGGCAGCCAGCGACGCACCGATTGCAGAAATCGCTCCAGTTGCTCGGCCGAAAGGTAAGTGGGAGTGCCACCGCCCAGGAAAAGGGTTTGCATCGGGGCAGGGTGGTTTAGCGTCGCCAATTCCGCCCCGATGGCTTCGACGTACAAATCGATGAGATGATCCTGCCCCGACGCCACCGCGAAATCGCAATAGCCGCAGTGATGGGCGCAGAACGGAATGTGAAGGTAAGCCGCGGCGGGATTGAACCAGGGCGAGAAGTTATTGATCATGAGCGGTGCGTCCCGAGCCCGAAGCGCTAGCAAGGGCGAAGGGTCTCCCTTGCTAGCGCTTCGGGCTCGGGGTGAGACGCCAATTCTGCTTTTGGGTAAGAAACTACTCCCCCACCACCGGATTACTCAGCACGCCGATGCCCTGAATCTCGACCTCGGCGACGTCGCCCGGCTTCATGTAAATAGCCGGCGTTCGGGCGTGACCGATGCCGGGCGGTGTGCCAGTGAAGATCAGATCGCCTGGCTCCACCGTGAAAATCTGCGAAAGATACGAGACGATCTGTTCGGCCCGGAAGATCATCTGGTTCGTGGAACTGTTTTGAAGCACTTTTCCATTCAGCCGCAGGGAAATCGGCAGCACGTGCGGATCGCCCAGCTCATCCGAGGTGACGATCACCGGGCCGCACGGGGCGAAGGTGTCGAAGGTTTTGCCGGCCATCCACTGCTTGCCGTCTTTTTCGAGCTGCCAGTCGCGGGCGGAAACGTCGTGGCCGACGGTGTATCCCGCGATGTATTTCCCGGCTTCTGCCGCGCTCAGGTGCCGGCCCCTTTTGCCGATGACGATCACGAGTTCCGCCTCGTAGTCGACTTTTGTACTCACCTTCGGCAGTACGATATTCTCGCCATGGCCAATCAGAGCCGTCGGGAATTTGCTGAAAAGCACCGGTTCCTTCGGGATCGCCATCTTGCTCTCTTCGGCGTGATCCTTGTAATTCAGCCCGACGCAGACGATTTTCTGCGGATCGACGACGGGAGCGAGATATTTGGCCGAACCTACCGGGTAGCGGATGCTGTCCTTCTTCCGAAGCACCGAATCGATGGCCGCGGCCCGTTCGGCCGATTCCATCGCCAGCAATTGCCGGACATTCGAGGGGAGGGACGAATCGGTGCCGTGCAGGTCGATAAACTGATCGCCGGCCTGCACAACCGCGCGAGGCCCGAAGGAAGTTTGAATCGTCGCAATCCGCATGAGTGGAACTCCAGGGGTTTCAGGTTTACCCCCTATTCAATGACTACTCTTGCCCGGAGGCCAGACATGCCTTATAAACTATCCTGAACGACACCCATTCCGCGATAGCTCAATGGTAGAGCATCCGACTGTTAATCGGACGGTTCTTGGTTCGAGTCCAAGTCGCGGAGCTAACTTTCCCATCTTCGAGCAAAACCGCCAGATCGGTTAACGCACACGGCCGCGAAGGGCTCTCGCGGTCGTTCGTCGTTTCCGCCTTTCTTCTGTGGGTTTCTACCATGCTCGTCCGCCCGTCCGAAAGTCTCTGTTTCGAGATTGCGCTCTGGTTTTCGGAACGGCGATCCGACGGGTTGACATCTTTCGGCCGAGACTCTCTCGACGATGGCGCAACTCTCTCGAACGGGTTAACGCGTGCGCTTCAGTTTGAGATTCGAACATGAGTGCGCGCAGTTCGCATGTCCTTAATTACGACTCGCTATAATAAGCTGGAGTTTCTCGACTTCTGTCCGGTTACGCCTGGACTAGTATCAATCCGCCCCATCTGACGCAAGGAGGGTCCATGGCGAAGAAGAAAGACGAACAAGAGAAAATCAAGAGGCAAAAGGATCTCGCGACGATCAAAGATCTATTTTCGCTCTTCCCTCGCCCAGTGGTGGACGGCGTGCTAGAGGAGGCCGAGGCCGACCGCATTCTCACCGACCACATCCTGTGTTTGAATGGCGTGGAGGGCATCTTCCGGTCGACACTCTTCCACCTCTACGATGAGGACCTGCGGAAGCTGCTCGACGATCTTTTCACGCACTGGGACGCGGCGTGGTACGTTGGCCGCACGACGCACCATGACTACCTCCACCGAGGTACCGCTACACTCATGCTCACCGACTTCGACCCGTCCGAGAGGTGGGGCGAGCATGTCGCTTACCTCGACCATATAGCCAAGGCCCGGCACGCCATGGAGGCGCTGACGAGGCACCTGCACGAGCATTACCCCGACTTCGACCTGCCCGAGTCCGACAAGGAAGCTTGCCGGAAATGGGGGGAGGCTGTCCGCGAAGCCGAGCGGAGGGTCGCGGAAATTTGGGATCGGTACGAGACCGATCCGGCCGACACGCCGTCTGACGAGAACGCGGAAGGCTCTGATGAGCCCGTGCCGCTGCTCGGCGAGACCGGGGGGATGCGAATGAGCAACGACGCCACGAACGCGTATCTAATCAACGTCGGGAAACTCAAGGGCATTCTCAACGACCGTGCCAGGGGCGGCTCGCCCTCCGAGGCAGAATATGCTGCCGTGCGGAGCGAACTGTTAGCCGTACCCGTGATCCGCGATGCCCTGCCGACGTTCGTGCTGACGTGCCATACCGTTCAGGAGTTCTGGCACTTCATCCAGCCGAAATTCGCCACCTACCGTGAGCGCACCGAGTTCCTGCAGCGAGAGTTTGGCGGCTTGTTGTCCGAACTGGAGCAGGGCCGGGTGCCGTCTTCGGGTGCCGTCTCGGTTGCGTCCTCCTCTGTAGTCACGCCGCCCCCGCGCCCGGACCTGGTGATCGTCACCGTCAACGAGCATGAGACCCAGGCAGTCCATGATGCCTTCCTTGCGGCGACCGGCAGCGAAAGCGTGGCGGTGCCGCTAGGAGCACGGCTCTACTTCGACCTTGGCACAGTAAACGGCACGAGGGTCTACCACGCAATTTCGGAAATGGGTTCGGGCGGCTCGGGCGGCATGCAGCAGACGGTCGAGAAGGCAATCAGTGCACTGGACCCCGGCGCCGTCATCGCGGTCGGAATTGCTTTCGGTGTCAACGAGAAAGAACAAGCCATCGGCGACATCCTTGTGTCTAAGCTGCTGCGGCTGTACGACCTTCAGCGGGTCGGCAAGCGCAGCAAGATCACCCTGCGAGGGGCGCGGCCCGACGCCTCGCCCCGACTGATGAGCCATTTTCGGGGTTTCTCCCAAACCAAGTGGAAGGGGGCGAAGGTCAGAGTCGGTGTGATGCTGACCGGTGACAAGCTTGTCGATAACGTGGACTACCGCGACCAGCTCATCAAGTTCGAGGGCGAGGGCGAGTCGGTGGGCGGCGAGATGGAGGGGGCCGGCCTGTACGTCTCCAGCTACGACAACAAGATAGACTGGATCGTCATTAAGGCGATCTGCGACTGGGCCGACGGCAACAAGGGTGTTGACAAGACGGCGCGGCAGCAACTGGCTGCCAAGAATGCCGCCGAGTTTGTCGTCAAGTCCTTGCAGAATGCCAATCTCCGGCACCCGAACGCTGGAAACCAGCACCGCCCTTAGTCGCCTCCGACGTCTCTGCAGGCGGACGTCAGGAGGCACGTAGAGCCGGTTCGTCTGCTATGAAGCCGAAGTCTGCGCTGAGAACCAGGAACTCGTTCT
>JAIOQJ010000558.1 GCA_021413475.1 Planctomycetota bacterium
CTTTTTGACCGACCAGCCGTCGGCCATGAACCGCACTGCTAGTTGGTCGAGCAGTTCGGGATGGCTCGGCGGATCGCCGGTCGTGCCGAAGTTGTCCACCGTGCTAACGATGCCGGTCCCAAACATCCCGTGCCAAATGCGATTCACCATCACGCGGGCTGTCAGCGGATGATCGGGGTGCGTGAGCCACTGGGCAAACTCCAGCCGCCCGCTATGGTCCTCGGGAATCGACGAATTTTCGAGATCGATGACGCGCGGAAAGCCGCGGGCCACGATCTTGCCAGGCTTGGCAACGTCGCCACGCTCCAGTAGCGGTGCGTCGGCGACTTGCTCGCGATCCAAGGTTCCCATGGTCAGCGGCAGGGCTTTGCCCTCGTCGTCGACCGCTTCGAGTTGCCCTTCGACGCCGCCCGTGGTCCAGACGTTCCGCAGCGCGTCGGTGAGCGTGAAAACTTTCTTCGGCGTTGGTGGTTCTTTCCCCTCGATGATGGCCTTTAAGGCCGCGGTCTGATACTCCTTCATTTCATCGCGCTCTTGGTGGAGCGCGGCGAGTTGTGTCTTGAGGCTGGCCACCTTTTCCGGCGCAATCGATTTGTGGAAAATCTTCTGGCCTTTGACGCGCGGCAACACCAGCGGATCGCCGCCGACCTGGTTGATCGGCGTGATGAATGTGCCGAAGAACGTCTTGGTGCTCGCGAAGATGCCCGCCAGGGAATAGTAGTCTTCCATCGCAAAGGGATCGAACTTGTGATCGTGGCACCGGGCACAGGCCACCGAGCTGGCCATGACGGCCCGGGTGACGCTGTCGATCTGCTCGTCGATGACATCCGCCGCGAATTGCTTCTCGTTCCCTTCGCTGAGATTCTTGGGACCCACGGCGAGAAAGCCGGTGGCGATCAGCAATCGGGCCCGTTCTTGGTCGTTGTCATAAGGCAACAGGTCGCCGGCGATCTGCTCGACCAGAAAACGATCGAACGGCACGTCGGCGTTCACGCAGTCGATCACGTAATCGCGATAGCGCCAGGCGTAGGGGAACGCCATGTTCGCATCTTTGCCGCTCGATTCGGCGAAGCGAGCCACGTCGAGCCAGTGCCGGCCCCAACGCTCGCCAAACTGCGGCGAGGCGAGCAGCGAGTCGACTTCGATTTCCAGGGCCCGGTCGAAACCTTCCGCCTCGATCCGATCGGCAAATCGTTTGACGGCCGTCGGCGACGGCGGCAGCCCGACCAGATCGAAGTGCAATCGTCGCAGGAACACGGCCGGCTTGGCGTCGGGTGAGGGAGCGAGTCCCTTCGCTTCCAGCCTGGCCAGCACGAAGTGATCGAGATCGCGTTTGGGCCAGGCGGTGTTTTGGGTTGTTGGATTCTCGTGGGCGGCAGGTTTCTGGAAGGCCCAGAACTTGCGCCCGGCCTCGATGTTCAGTTGCCCACCGGCGACGCCGGCGGCTGTCCGTTCGCGCGGGTCGGGGGCTCCCATGCGTATCCAACTCTCGAAATCCTTGATGATCGCTTCGGACAGCTTGTCCTTTTTCGGCGGCATCTGCAGATCGGAATCGGTGTGCCGGATAGCCGTGAGCAGCAGGCTCGCATCGGGATCGCCGGGAACCACGGCCGCGCCACGATCGCCGCCGGTGCGAATCGCTTCGCGCGAATCGACCTGCAAGCTCCCTTCCGCTTTGCCGGCCTGCACCGAGTGGCACTTGTAGCAGTGGTTCGCCAGAATGGGCCGAATCTTCGCTTCGAAGAACTCGATTCCCTTGGCGTCGGGCTTCGCCGCCTCGGTCGCTTTTTCTGCCGGCTGCTTCTCGGGCTTCTCCGCCCCCCAGGCCAGGTCCGATGCGATCGCCGACAGCAACACGACCAAGCTCAGTGTGATTCGCTGGAACATCGCACTATTCTGGAAGGGTGTTTCGGTCGAGTCGAGCTCGGAGCCGTCATTTTACCACGCTGTCCAGACGACATCCTAGATCGATGGCCTGCGCCCTGCTCGCAAGTCCCAGATAATCGTGTAAAATCCCCTCGGATGCTCCAACTGGGGGGTGATTTTGGCCATGGTTACACAGCTTTCCTGGCGTGCTTTCAAGCGTTTGCTGCTGCTCTTTTGGGCCGTGTGGCTGACGCTCGTCGTGACGACCAACATCACCAACGCGCTCCAAGCCTTGGGCCTGTTGCCGGCTTCGTTCCTGTTCTCTTCGGGCAACTATCAACAGATTCAAGCGGTGACGGCTCCGTTCGGTTTACCCGCAGCCGTCGCCGGCGCGATGTTCGCTGGCGTGATCGTCTGGG
>JAIOQJ010000559.1 GCA_021413475.1 Planctomycetota bacterium
TCAAGTACTGGTTCTTTCTGGCCTCTTGTCCACTCCCCTATTGCGTGCATCGGTTTCATCGACCGGAGTCATTTTCGGAGCGAATCGCGGGATGCAATAAAACGATAGCATTCTCGTCTTCGAGTTGGTACAACCAACCCGACATGCCGGCGGACAGATTTACTATGTCCTGTGCAGATTTATTGCATCTTCTGCTTGCTTTATTTTATTCTGCCCGGAATTGCTGTGGCCGGCGCAGAATCTCCAGCCGACCACCTCCACGGCTTGTAATGGATTCTTTCGCTACTTCCCAGTCGCGTCCGTAAATGCAAAGGAAAACAAGATGAAAAAGCTGTTGACCAGTTTGGCACTGTGTTTGGTGACGGTGTTAGCCGGAGAAACGCAGGCCCAAACTTTGGATAAGGCGGCAGAGGCTGCGGCGAAAAAGTTGTTCGATGTACAGGCGATCGGAATCGAGCTGACGTTGCAGGGGGAATATGTCGGTAAGGACGGCGAGAAACGAATGGGCGCCCAGGTGGTCGCGCGGGGCGACAAATCGTTCCATGCCTTGGTTCTGGAAGGCGGCTTGCCAGGAGATGGTTGGGACGGTGGTCGTTACGGACTCTTGGAAAGTGGTCCCTTGTCGGAGGGGCGGGCGGAATTTCGTTCCCTGACTGATGAAGGAACCAGCGCGATCCTTGACGGAAACGGCCTCACGCTGAAACGCGGCGACCGAAGCATCGTGATGAAACGGGTGGAACGAAAGAGCGAAACGTTGGGACAGAAACCTCCCGCGGACGCGATCGTACTCTTCGGAGGTGCCAAACCGAACGTGGACGCGTTCGAGGAACGCAAAGATATCGAAGGGGCGACCGCGCCGGTGATGTTCGAAGGAAATCTGATGGCGGGGGCGGTGACGAAGCGGAAATTCCGAGACTACACTCTGCACGTGGAGTTCATGACCGGCTGGGAGCCGCAAAACATCCCGTGGCGCAGGGCGGATGCGGGCATTTACCAACTCGCCCGCTACGAGGTGGCGATCGGCGACAGTTTTGGATTTGATTTCGATCTGTCCGGCGCGACCAGTAAGAGCCGGCCCAAGTTGCTCGACGATCCGAAGAAGACCACGAAGTTTCCGACGGTGAAGGGAACCAGTGATCCGCGTGTTTGCGGAAGCGTTTTCACCTATCCGAGTAAGACGCCGAACTCGTGTCTCCCCCCGCTTGTTTGGCAGACCCTCGACATCGACGTCAAGGCACCTCGTTTCGATGACAAAGGGAAAAAGACATCGAAAGCGGTCATCTCGGTGAAGCTGAACGGCCACCAGACCGTGGACAAGTTGGAAGTCAACGGCCCAACGCCGCACGGATTCAAGGGCCCTGAGACGGCCGACGGCCCCATCTGGTTCGAAGCCTTCGGCCGCCGTGTGCTCTACCGCAATATCTGGGTTTTGGAACGTCCGTAAAACGTTAAGTGAACTGGCGAGGCTCCGCCTCAGACCGGTGAACGCCCTGCCAGACTGCTCCATCCTCGGAGACTATCTGAAGGGGTGTCCAGGTGTGTGGCTTACCTACACGGTCCCGCCGCTGCCGCCCGAGGAGTGAAGGCCAAACGAATTGCTTCACCCGACCGGCGGGGCGGTTAAGCTAGATGACACTTCGTTCTCACTCGGCCCCGCTGGCTGGTGAACTTGTCGTGCGCAACCTGCTTTAGTTTCATCGACCGCAGTGCCGGTCGCGTCGGAGTGGTGGAGATGACGCGTTTAATCCGAGTGGGGACGCGACTGTTTATTCGACCCAGACGTGGCCTTCCAGTCGCCCGGAATGGCCATCCTTGCCCGTAAGGCTCCGAAGCCTTCAACGGATTTCGAAGGTCAGGGGGAAGTCGGACTCTTCCACCGGCCGCGACATTCCGGGATGAATTGTTGTGAATGATCCTCCAGAATGTTAACCTCAGCCGGTGCGAGTCACACCGCCGCGCGCGATCGAGCGGAAAAGCATCACCCAGATGGAGATGGCCAAATGAAATCACTGACACTTGTGCTTGCGTTGATCCTACCGGCCGCGGCCGTTCGTGGCAGTGATGACTGGCCCCAACTGCAGGGCAACGCTCTCCGGTCCGGTAACGCCCCGGCTGCTGAAGTCAAAACGCCCCTGGGCCTGGCAGGTGCCGTGGCACTTACGGATGGGATCTACGCGGCTCCCGTCGTCTCCGACGGCAAAGTCTTCGTGATCGATGGGTCGGGCGTCGTCCTGGCCATCGACGCCCAATCGCTCAAAGAGATCTGGCGCTTTGCGACGCGCGGCGGGCCAGGCAACTGCAACAACATCGCCGCCCCCGCGGTGATCGGCAAATTCGTACACGTCGGCACGACGGCCGGTTATTACTACGTCCTCGATCGAGACACCGGAGCCGTGGTCCGTGAGATCGACTGCCGCGAGCCAATCTTCTCATCGCCCGCGGCCGGGGCCGACCGCGTCTATTTCGCGACACTCGGCGCGCGTGTCTATGCCGTCAAAGCGAACGGCGAGCTTGTCTGGACCTGGGACTTCGTCAAGGAAGTCATCAAATTCGAGGGCGACCGCTGGAGCGGTGTCGACTGGCTCAAAGAGCGGCCAACACGCGTCACCTGGCGCGACCATTTCGTCTGTTCCCGCGACCTCTGTCTGGTCGGCAAGTCTGTCGTCATCCCCGCCGGCGGGCGAACCGTCTTCCTTGATGACGTCGGCGACAAGCCGGTTCTCCGCTCCGTTGGCATCATCCCCAATTATGACGGCACCGAATACCCGGCCACGTTCGGCCAGAGTGCCGATGAAGCCGGCAACGTCTATGTTCAATGGCATCGTCGCGACAACGCGGGTCGGGTCGAGGTCTTGCGTCTGGCCGACGGCAAGGTTCAGACCGATTTCGTCAAGGGGACCGAGACGGCCATCCACCTTCCTGGCCTGCTGAGCTTTGCCTCGGTGAGCGTGCGCGGCAAAGATGTGTACCGGGTACGGCCCGAACAGGGCAAGGGCCTGTGCCGCCACCATCCGGACCTGAAGAAGCCCGAGGTGCTCTGCCCGACAGCGTCCATCTGCCCTCCGGTGCTCACAAAAGACCACGTGATCTACGGCGGACTCGACGGAAAGCTGTACGTTGTGCCGCTCGCGGGAGGCGAGCCCTGGTCGTTCGCAACGGCGTTTGGCTCTCCGATCACGGCACCGGTCGCCGTTTCCGGCGGCCGGGTCTTTGTGCCATGCGAGGATGGCTACCTCTACGTCCTTTCCCCGGACGGCAAGGCGGCGTTGCCAGAAAAGGACCTGGATATCACCCGCGTCCGCAGTCCCATCACCGGCCCGTTCGCGGATTCCAAGTATGACTGGTACACGAATTACGGCGATTTCGCCGGAACGAACGCCAATGCTCAGGGCATGGAGCCGCCGCTGCGGATGCGCTGGGCCCGTCGGTTGGAAGGGACCGTCAAGCACCTGCCGGTCTGCGGAGGCGGCCGACTTTACACGCATACGGCGGAGGGTCAAGTCATCGCCGTCGAGCAAGACACCGGCCGGATGTTGTGGCGGCGCTACTGGCCCGACGTCTATCTCAGCTTCACGTCGCCTCTCTATGTCAACGGAAAGCTGATCGTTCCACAGGCCGGGATCAAACAGTCGGTCATGCGCTGCCTCGATGCCGCAACCGGCAAGCTCCAATGGCAGGCCAACTTCACCGGCTCGCCGAGTTGGAGCCGACAGTTCCCGCCGATCGTTCACGGCAAGCTGGCGATCTACGCCTCCGGTTCTGGCAGCTACTCGTTCCAAGGGACGGAGAAGCCGTACACGTTCAAGGGAGTTCCGGAGAAGGACAAAGACGGCCGCGAAGTGATGGCCTGGATCTACTCCAACGACAATCCGTACTATCCAAAAGACAACCATCCGCGGCTGTGGGCGTGGGATCTGGAGACCGGCAAGGTGGTCTGGGAGAAAGACTTTTCCGAATACGGCCGCGGCGGCAACGACTGCGGCATCTGCTTGCTCGACGGCAAACTCTACTACTCGACGTTCTTCGGCTACGCGGCAAGCAAGCGGCCCGAGCGGGGCTTGCCGGAGGATAACAATGGACTCACCGCCTGCATGAACCCACTGACGGGCAAGGTCGAATGGCTGACGACGAAATACTACGTCACCGCCAAGTGTACATTGTCGGCACGCGACGGCCGCCTCTACCTCGGCGGCAACAACAAACCCAACGAATTCAGCGGCGACCGCTTCGTCTGGTGCCTTGATGCGAAGGACGGATCACTCGTCTGGAAGTCCGACCCGATCACGTCCGCGTTGAACGTCGTCACGGTTGGAGAAAAGTTCATCTTCTCGAACGCCCTGCGCGGCCGAGGCAACGTGTTCGACCGTACCACGGGTAAAGTCGTTGGCGGCGTCGACCACAACTACGCCTGCTGCCGCTTCACCATGTCCGGGTCGTACGTCCTGGGTGCCAACATGGACATGATCGACCTCGCCGCCGAAGGCAAACTAGTTTCCACGGGACCGGCGGTCGATTCACGCGAGTGCCTGGGCGCCGTCGTCTCCAACGGCCGCGTCTTCTACACCTCGCAAGCCAGCGGCTTTGTGGTCTCGCAGACTTTTGGGCCGAATGCCAAGAAGCTGCCGGCGGTGTGGGAGCGGCCATAATACATCCCGCTTGTGGGAAACGGCGCGTGAAAATCTGGCAGAACCGGATTGGTTCGTGTAAGAATGGACAACCCTTTGACAAAGCTTCGGCAACTATAGGTCAACTTCGGGTCCAATCGGAGGCATGAACATGTTCCTCTCAATCGTGCTGGTCGTCGCCATGCCTGTCGCTGCCGACCCCCAAACTCCGCCAAACGACGAGGTCATTGCCAGACTGCTGAATCGGTTGGAAGCGAAGAGCCGCGAGGAGCGTCTGCAGGCCGCACTTGATTGCGGCATTCTGAAAATCGCCAAGAGCAAGGAGGCCTTGGAGAAACGTCTTAAGTCCGAAGGCGACGAGACCGTTCGCTTGTTCGCCATAATCGCCCTCCATTCCCTGGCGGAAAACGAAGCCGCCTTGCTCGAAGCACTGGGCAAACAGAGCCAAAGTCAGGACGAGCAGGTCGTGGCCATGGTCGCGGCCTATTGCGTCCAGCTTGAGGCCAAGGGCCTCCCGCTGCTTGAAGAGATCTGCGCTGACGACCGCAAAGAGTTACCGAAATTGGAAGACCTATTGCTTCGACAGGCCAAAGGCGACCAAAAGCGTTTACTAGCCTACCTCAAATCAAAAAACGCGTATGTCCGCGCCGAGTGCTGCTGGGCAGTCAGCCGCATCCTCGAAAAGGGCAAGCCCGCCGATGACCAGATCCTCGCCCTCCTGTTGGAATTGCTAGCGGGTCGAGAGACGACGGACGAGCCGGCGGCCAAAGCGCTTGCCGAAGC
>JAIOQJ010000091.1 GCA_021413475.1 Planctomycetota bacterium
GCGACGATTGCCAAGGTTTCGCGTGCTGCCGCGGATAGTCGAATTTCGTTACTAGTCCGCCGTAAGCGTAACAACCAGGGATGGAAGACGGGGCGGGTGAGGAGTTGATAGCCGCCCGCGATCTCTTCAATTTGAAATGCCGTGCCGTCGGAATCGTAGAGTGCCTTCAAGCGTTCGAGCAAGTGCTTGGCCTCTGCGGTATCCGCGAGGTCGGCGATGGCGGCAAGCTTGCGGGCGGGCAGCGGTTCGTCGGCGAGCATCAGGGCGGCTTCAAGGCGGGCGATTTTGGGTTCACGCGCCTGCGGATCGACGGGAGCCAGATCCGCTGAATCGTCGAGCAAACGCAGAATGGCCGGCAGGCGATAGTTCGAGGGAAAGCGATCCGTACGCCGAGCTTGAAGAGGCGAACGCCAGCCTGACAAAGTGGTTCGCATCGCCGAAGTCTCCTTACTTCACCGGCACCAGAATCTCCAACACCGCGATGGCGGGGCGATCGTCGCAGAAAATCACACCCAGCCGTCCGTAGCAAATCTCGGGGCGGGAGAGCCCAAACCAATACTCGAATCGACACGGGCTGCTTGTAATAGGCCTCGACCGTTACCGTCATGTGGTGATGATGAACCAACATCTCACGATACGGTTCCGGCACCCACGAAGGAGGAATAATCGTGACCTGCGAAAAATCGAGGGTCCAGAAGCCGTCATCGACGATTACGAGAGGAAAAATCTGATCAGTGTCCATCATTTAGCCCCCGGCTCGTCGGGGGTTTTCCATGGGCCCCTGAGAGAGAGGGGCAATGTCCTGAGAAGAGTAATCCTCACGCTCCACGTGAGGGATGCATTTCGTCAGACGGCTTTCCGCATTGATTAGGACGGCCTTTGAAGGCCGTCCTAAGAAGCAAGCAACCTCATGCGGAGCGTGAGCAGAACTAAACGCCAAGTTCAACCATGAACGTCTTCGGCTCTTCTTCGATGGCCGCCTGCCGTTCCAACACCGTGTCGACAAGGTAATAAAGCAACTCGCGGAATTCGAGCGGATCAACCGCGTCGGCAATCGCCTCGGCGCGGGCGCGATACTTCTCGACCAGCTTGTCGGCCTTTGTGAAGACCTTCGCCTTGCGATAGAGGGAGCGCACGCGTTCGACGGTATTCACGGCCACCATGTCGTCGGCTGAACCATGTTCGCGGCTGGTCTGGATCAGCGAAAGAAGTTCTTCCTTCTCAGCGGGCGACAACGCTTCGAGAGCGAGAGCCAGCAGCAGCGTCGGCCGGGCGGCGAGCACGTCTTGGCCAGCGAGGAGTTTGTTGTCCTCGTCGCCGCTCCAGTCTTTCAGGTCGTTGAGGATCTGGAAAGCGACGCCCAGATTACGGCTGAAGTCGCCGATCATTTTGTCGCGGTCATCGGCCGGCCCCACCAGGCGAACGCCGGAGTAAAGAGCGGCTTCAAAGGCGGGTGCCGTCTTCAAGGCATAGATCTTCAACGCGTCGAGCGGCGAGAGGGCTTTCTCAGACGCTTCCCGCCACAAGAGTTCGGCTCCTTGGCCTTCGGACAACTTCATGTGCGAATCGGCCAAGCGATCGAGGATGTCGGCCGCGCACTCGGCACCGAGAACCTTGCGTTCCCGGCTGACCAAGCGATAGCCCAAGCCGATCAGATAATCACCGACGTTGATGGCGGTGCCGATGCCGTGTTGCCGGTGCAGGGTTTCCTGACCGTAACGAAAGGCATCGTCGTCTTCGATGTCGTCGTGAACCAGCGATGCCTTGTGGAACGCCTCAATGGCAAGGGCCGTGCGTTTTACCGAATCGGAAAGGTCCAGGTCTTCGGATTTACGAGTTCCCTTGCCGCCGGTGAGGGCATCGTAAGCCGCCAGCGTGATAAGCGGCCGCGAACGTTTGCCTCCGCGAGCGAGGAAATCGTAGGCAATCGCTTCGTGTTGCGCGAGTGGGTCCGCGTTGTGGGCCACGCCGACAACTTGCCGTGAACGCGGCGCGAGACGAGCCAGTTCTGGTTCGTCGAACATTCCGTTCGATGCCCGCATCAGGTGCATGTACGTCTTGGTTTTTTGCTCGATCGGCTCCGTCTTCAGCGAGATCGATTCGAAGACCCAGTCGTCATCGACTGACGTGCTTTTGCAATTGCTCGACAAGAGCGGGGTGGCGATGCAGGGGATGCCGGCGAGCAGAATTTTGTCGAATGCCTTCTCGAGCACGTTCAGGCAGGCGACGCCGACGATGGCATCGACGTGGCCCGAAACGATGATCTTCAAGACGATCGGCGTGCCCTCGGACACGAGAACCTTATATCCGAGTTCTTCCGCCTTCACTTTGAAGTCGGCGACCGAGCAGGCACCGCACTTTTTGCAATCGAGGCCGAATTCGTCGTAATCGGCGGGGCAGCCCTCGGCATTCTTCAAACAATGGGGAAGCAAGAGCAATCGGCGATTGAAGGGGATGGCCGCGACCTGTTCTCGCCAGAACTCGTTGGCAACAGCCACCAGGGCGAAACCGAGGTACTGTTCGCCTAAACCCATTGAACGCAGAAGTTGCTCCGCATAACGTCGGCTGTCATCGCGAACGAGCGGTTTCGAACGATCGAGTCCCTGAACGAACACTCGGGCGGCCTCGCGGATGCGGTCGCGCATCTCGCGGGTCTCCGGAATGACCTTCAAATGAGAACTGTTGTTCTTCTTGGACTTCGGTTCGGGGGGCGCCTCAGGCAGCGTCTCGAGAACAGTCGTCACGGTAGGATCCTTGCTGGAGGAGGTACAAATCAGTTTTTCAGATCCGAAGATCTGGGTGGGTAGCAGTCACGTACAGACATCGCGATAAAGAGGTCTACGATATTGTCGGAAATCACTTGTCGCTTTCCAAGGAAAAACCCCCGGAGATGCCCCAACTTCCGTCCTTCTTTGGACGATTGAACCGAATCGTCTATTCGAGGATCCCCATTCTGGCCAAATGGTGTCTCGCAACGATTTTCCGAGCGAGTCACGACATCTCGCTTGAATACCTTTACGAATATTCTCAGGGCGATGTGAATTGCGATTGGCGACATGATTGCAGCTCTCTTCATTCCGACGGCCAAAGTGGCCATTTTCGAGGCTGATTTTCCATCGGAAACGCCGAGTCGGAATGGTGCGATACGCTCCATGAGTGTGAAGATCGCATTGAGCTTGGCACCCATCATCATTTCTTCATTTGATCTTATCCGAATCAACTTCGTGCGCGCTTAACCTTTCTGTGAGTTCGGGTCGGTTTATTTCACCGTCAGGATTCGGTGGCCGGACTTCGTCGTTGCCAGGGAGTTGATTATCATGCCATGCAATATTCGTTATCGCCGCACTGGCTTCACTTTGATCGAATTGTTGGTTGTGATCGCGATCATCGCGGTTCTAATCGGTCTCTTGTTGCCCGCCATACAAAAAGTCCGCGATGCGGCGGCGCGGACGTCGTGTCAGAACAACATGAGCCAGTTCGGTAAAGCCCTACACAATTACTTGACGATCTATCAGAAATTCCCGGCCAGCCGGATTTCGACCTCCCCCGGAATGCGTTCGTGGACGCCTCTTGCCTTGACCTTGATCGAACAAGGAAACGTGGGCGACAAATGGGTTATGGGAAACGATTGGAACACGGGAGCTAATGCGGCCCTTTCGCAAACAAACTTCAAGCTGTTTACGTGCCCGTCCGCACCTCCGGTGCGACGTAATCCCAATGGCAGCAGCCCAGCATTCGGAGCCGGCGATTACGGTTCAATGAATGGGGTCAAGAAAAAGTTTTATGAATACGGCCACGCCAATGTGACTTATCTCGCCGAGGAAGTGGCCGTCGGTATCTTGGCCAAGGAAGAAGATACAGCCCCGTTGTCGGTCACTGATGGCTTGTCGAATACAATCATGCTCGCCGAAGACTCCGGTCGACCAAACTTGTTCAATCTGCGCAAGGATATGGGAAGCGTGACGGCGGACGGTTGGGGCTGGGCCGATCCAAATACGGGTATCAGTCTCAACGGTGCGAGCGCCGACGGCACTGTTAACAATCAAGGCCCTTGCATGATGAATTGCACGAACGATAGCGAAATTTACAGCTTTCACTCGGGAGGCTGCAATGTGACGATGGGTGACGGTTCGGTACGCTTCATCCGGCAGAAGATCACCCCTTATACACTGGCCGCACTTTGCACCGCGCGGGGCGGCGAAGTTATCAGCGGCAGCGATTATTGAGCGAATCTTGGCACAAAATCCGTACTTGTTACGCTTCGCGTGGCGAGTACGGATCCTTACGGCCTTAAAATTCACCGCCTTCCCTTCATTGCATTTGGTGATTCGAACCAGAATGCGGTATGCTGAGAAAGTCATTCGTTTTCTCAAGCATTCCCGGGGAGGCGGCGAAGTGAAGAGTCAGCATGAACTCATCACGCAGACTGATGGCCGATACGAACTGACACTGAAAGGCTCTTTTCCTTTCCAATGGCCGGGCAATCTGGCTTCGGCTCTCGCGGCCTTGCGAATCAATGTAATTTCCGGCGTCGCCCGCAAGGAAAATTTGACCTGGCAAGCGACCTTCAAGCTCGATTGCAAACGTTATCTCGGTACCCCTGACCGAATTGATTTCACCGAACTCGCGAAAAAAGAACCGGATCATTTGCCGGAAGAAGCGATTCGCTTGAGTGCTTTCACTCTTCAGCACTTGCCAAGCGGCGAACTCGAAGCGATCGTCTGCGGTCCGGATCAAATTGGCTTTCTGGCTCGTTTTCTCCGCAGAATTTCAATTCTTGGATTATTCCCGCGTTCGTTTGAACTCGACACCGTGCGCGAACAAGTCCGAGATCGTTTCGTACTCGGTTGCATCGGCACGTTGATGCCGCCGCCTAGCTTGGTCGCAGTCCTCAACAGTACGCTGCAGACCTTGGTTGCTACGCACAATGGTTGATGCGAGAAAAGAATGCTCCGAAGCTGGCCGCGATTTATCTCGAACTCGGCGAGTCGGCCCGCTACCCGGTTCGCCGATCTTTCGCCTCGCGCGGCTCGGGCAGTTCTTTTTGCTTTTCTGACGCTTGCAACATGGGCTCTTTTCACGGCTTGGCCGATGCTGTCTTGGGAATTCGGCCCTCGTCAAACCGCTTATGATCTCGCCGTTTTCGAGGCGATCGTTCAGCGTGTTCACGATGGTCAGGGTTATTACGACGCCGTGCAAGTGGAATTTGCGAACTTTGGTTACAAGACGCATTCGACCTTTCACTGGCGACAACCGACCCTATTCTGGGTGGTCGGCATGTCTCCTTTTCCTGAAGCTTTTTTCTGGCTGTTGCTTGTCATGTCGCTGGTCGCGGTCGTTTGTACGGTGCGCACCTTCTTGGTCCCCGATTGCGGTTCCATCACCTGTTTGATCGGCGTGATCTTGCTCGTGGGAGGTGCCTTTTCGTGGAGCATCTACGAACAGACTGCTTATCTCACGGCGGAACCATGGTGTGAAGTGCTCATTTTGCTTTCCCTTTGCGCGTATGCTCGGGGCTGGCGAGGTGCGGGCCAGGGGGCCGCGTTACTGGCATTGTCGCTGCGAGAACTGGTTCTACCGTACTGCGTCGTGGCGGCCGGCTTCGCATGGTGGCATGGCCGTCGGCGTGAAGGAATCATCTGGATCGCCAGTTTCGCGATATATGCATACCTCTTGCATCTTCATGGGTTGGAAGTGACCCGCCGGAACCCCGGTGCCGCCGCTTCTTCGATCATGGATTGGATTCGGCCCAGTGGCCTAAAATTCGTTCTGAGTAGTTTCGCAATCAACGTATTCCTGCGGCCGCTTCCCCCACTGGTGCTCGCCCTCTATCTACCGATTGCCCTTATCGGGTTAGCGGGCTGGCCGGGGGAACGAGGCAGAAGGCTCCTGCTTTCAGCCGGCGTCTACGTGGTCGCCTTCCTGTTTCTCTGGGCTTCGGAATCATGGGGTTACATGTACTCGTCGCTGTTGGTACTCGGCTTGGTCCGTTCGCCGGCCGCCTTATGCGACCTCTGGAGGTCGGCGTTTATTTCGCGAGCCGCTGCCGTTTCACCAGGTCATATTTCGCCCCCGCCGGAAGCTCCTCGTAATCCGGTTTCTCCTCGATAATCGGCTTGCGGCGATCGTACACGCCGACCTTGGTGCGGCCCATCACTTCCATCACCGAACCCTGGACGACAATCGCGGTTCCCTCGTCGATGCCGATGCCGAGCAGTTGTGGATATGTCGCCATCAGGTCGGTCATGTCGACAGGGCGTTTGCGTGCGAAAAAGTGTTGATCGACAGCCACGCCGGGCAAGTAGCCGAAGCCGCGCTCATAGCCCTCAGCCATCACGATGAGATTTCCGAGCGGATGCGCACGCGGCATATACTCCGACTGAATCGACGCTCCCGCCGAGGAACCGCCGATTACGCCGCCTTTGGCGAGCACTTCGCGGAAGACCCCTTTGGCTTCCTTGAGATCTTTGAGGAAATCAAGATTGTCGGCCTCCTTGCGATCGCGGGTGTGCAAGATTTTGACGTTCTTGGCCCCCACCTTGCGCAGGATCTTGCACTCGACCGGATCGACGGGAACCGGGTCTTCGTACGCGGAGGAGACAACGATCAGGGGTGCATCTTCTCCACCGGCCAGGTCGATGAACTTCTTCATGACGTCGTTGGGCAAACCGCCGCCGCCACCGATAACGAGCGCCCCCTTGGGCACGATTGGATCGGCGGGCTTCGCGGGCGGGAAAGCGTCGCCGGCCCGAGCCAGCGCCCCGCGGCGCAGTGAATAGAGATCGGCGGCATCGCCCGCCTTGAGCATTTGCACGCTGGCGGGTTTGTTTTTTCCCGCACCCAGGCAGACAACAGCGAAGGAATCTCCGTGGACGACGAGATGTCTGCCGCGAATAAAGGCAGCGGTCCCGTCTTCGATGCTGAGGCCCACGTAACCGGGATTCTTATCGAGGATGCCGAGCAGGCGATCGACGCGATTGCGTTGAAGAACCTGCTGGTCGACGACGAAACCGGGCAGCCAGCCGAAGCCGGGCGCGGTTTTGCCTCGGTTAGTGGCACCCTCGATCATGACCTGGCTCTGAATCGCGGAAGCGCCGCCGATGAGCTTTCCGCGCACAAAGAGTTTTGCCAGTTCCTTTTCGACCAGGGTGCCCTTGTAAGTCGTCATGAGTCGAGTCTGATCGCCACCGCTAATCCAGACCGCGGTCGCCTCGGTCAATGGCTTCACGAACGCGGGGTCGTCCGCTTTTTTACGATCGCGCGTGTGCAAGATCTCAACCGAAAGTGGCTGCAATTTCTTCCACGGTTCCAGAAATTTCTCGGCTTCTTTTTCGATGTCGGCATCCGTCGATGCCGAGGGAATGACGACGATCTTCGCCTTCTCTTTGCCTGCAAGCTCGAAAAACATGTCGCGCACGGAATCGGGCAATTTCCCGCCGCCCACGAGAACGAGCGTACCGGGAAGCGGTTCTGGTGGGGCGGGCAATGCGGCGTGTGTTTGGGCCGTGAAAACGATCAGGATGAAGGAAGCGAGGAGAGTGCGCATGTGAGGAATACTCAGGGTTGACGACGAGGTTCGATTGGCATTGTAGGGCGGGTCGAGTCTTCGAGATCCTCATCGTATTTGATTTAGCCCCGGATGGGGCGGCGGAATGTAGCCCCGGTCGAGGATTTGCGAGGCCGGGGTTCCGAATCTGGCTCGCTCGCCGCAACCCAGGGTTCGCAAAGCCTCACCCTGGGCTACATTCCGTCGCCCCATCCGGGGCTAAGACAAATAGCAAAGAATATCACAACCGCACCGCGACGCCCGCGCGCCGCAACAACAAACGGATCAACCCTTCCAGCGGCGGCCGTTGCAGCTCGAGGCCCGGTTTCGCCTGGATCACGCCGGTGGTCGTACTTTGCATGTCGTACTTTTCGGACCAAAAGCCGCTGTTGTCAATGGTGCATTGGGCCGACCACTCGGGGCCAGTCACACGCGAAGAAAAGGTCGGCGTCGGCACCAGCGCCCAGACTTGCCGAGAAAGTACCTGGCCCGTTTCAAAACGGCCGATTTTGCCATACTTCAGACGGACCTCTTCCAACTTCCGCATGTGCGGCAGCGACGAATATTTCGCGTCGAAGATCATCAGGAACTCAGGAATCGGATCGCCGGATTGGCCTGCTGGGAAAACCTCGAGTGCGATATCCGGCGTGCGTTCCTCCTCGGGGCCGAGCAGTCCAAAGGCAAGACCGCCGCTGGCATGTTCCGGTCGATAACTGGGAACATATCGCATCCGCACCAGGCGGCCGGCGTCGTCTTCGAAGTCGACGGCCTGATCGGGTTCGAACTCGACGACGAAGCGTGCCCGCTCCGCTTCCAGGCGGCGAAAGGGCGAGCCGCGACCCATCGGCTGGTTGTCGCAAAGTTTCAGGCTAGCTTGCAGAATCCGCAGCACTTCGAGCACGCACCACCATTCGTAAAGGACGGGCAACGACTTGCCGCGCGTCAGAAGATGGTCTTCCCCCAGGCGAACCCGGAACGACTTGAAATGCGATAACACCGTCCGAAAGGCAGACGCATACGCGCGATTCGAACGGAGCAGGGGGGTCGAAAGGGGAATTTCGCGAAGCTCCACTCCCTTGGGCAAGAACTCGTGACGGGTCAGCCGCCGGAGGTCGGTCCGCATGACGAGAAGATGATCGACCAGTTTCTTCAATTCAGTGATGCGCGGCTGATCCTCCGTTTCCCACCAAGTTTTCTCGCCGTCACCGGTCGGCCGATGATGGATCGCCCGGCGTTCGTCGCGAAGCTGGATTTCGCCCTTCAGACGGACTTCCAGGTCGGCCAATTGCAGTTCCAGAAAACGCAGGAAGCCCGAGAGAATGCGATTCTCCGCCAGATTGAAGTGTGGGACAGCCACCTCGCGAACGTGTTCACGGAAGGCGATGCCGCCGCGATTGCGAATGACCAGCGTCGGGTCGATGCAGGCTTCTTCAAGGGTCAGATCGCTGACGCCCTGAACCACCATTGCAGGCTCGCGGACCCGGCGAGTACGTAAGCGATAGGCGGGTTGGGTCGCAATTTCTCGGAGGGCGTTCGACATTTGATCGATTGCCTGACGGACACGCTGCAAGGCGGCGACCGGGGCTTGTTCGCCTGGCCGAAATTCGAGTTCCAGTCCAAAAAACGTCTTGCCGTAAACGTCGAGCAAGGCCCCAGCAGAATGGCGGGCCACTTCCTCGCACAGGGCCGCGAACTCCTCTTGGGCCATTTTCCCAGCGCGGATGTGGAGCGGGACGATTTCGAGGACCGGCCGCCAGCCCTCCGAATCTTCGGCATCGATGCGAAACTCGGCGAGTCCGACCCAGTCGCGTAGCAATCGCCCCCGGCAATAGAGTCGCTCTTTCGCTCCCTCGTCAAAAGCGGTGATGGGAAAATCCGCTCGATCCCGCTCGCGCGTCGAGGCGACGACGACATCGCCAACGATGACACGAACGGCTCGAAACATCTCGTTGCCATGCAGTGACAACTCGATGTCACTCGCCTCGTTCAAGACAAACATGCCGAGGCGCACCGGCGCCTCCAGCGACGCCGCGACATCGATTGGCGTCTCCCAGCGCCGGCTAAGCGGGTCTCGTTCTCGGAGGGTGATTTGCATGAATAGCTGGTCTCAAACCGCTTGGCGAGCCGGGAGCGTGAGCGACCGGAGGAAGCCTCACTGAGGAAAAATACCGATCACGAAAACACGAAAGAATGAAAACACGAAAAAGTACGGAATAGTCTGGCGTGTCCAAATCGCAACCAGAAAAAATCGACCACGGATTTCATGGCGCGGCCGAGCCGCAAATAAAAAGCCAACCACGGATTTCACGGATAGCACGGATAAGAAGAACGATGATCTGAATCGGATTTCATCAGTGTTATCCGTGAAATCCGTGGTTAAAAATTTGCGCACGGCGCGCAAAATAAAAACCCTAGTAGCACGGATGCCACGGATAAGAAGACGACTATCGAATTCAGATTTCATCGGTGTTATCTGTGATATCGGTGGTTATTTCTGCCTTTTTCGTACTTTCATTCTTTCGTGTTTTCGTGATAGGTTTTTTTGAATTTTTTCATCCGGTCGCTCACGCTCCCGGCTCGTCATTCAGCCCTCAATACGCCAGCAAATCCACGTCGCCGAAGTTCACTTCCGCGAGCGAGAGTGCGTCTTGTACGTGCCGGTTCGATCGCTCGAGGCCGCGTTCGACTAGTTGCTCGCCGAGGGCTTTCACCCTGGCGGTGAACTTCGGGCCCCGGCCGCGGATCACGGGAAGAACCCGTTGCTGAAACACGAAATCGACGGCACGTTCCGGCGGGAGCAGATCCTTCGAATTGGCGAGATAGCGACGAATTGCTTCGAGGACGCGGGGCGAAAGATCGATGCCCGCTCCCCACTCCTCCGTTTGTTTCTTCAACAAGGCGAGCAACGGCTCGATGATCCCCCAGTGCCCTTCGGGACAGTGCTCGGGGCCGCGGACGAAGCGATCGATGAACTGCCCCGCCAGAATGCCTTTGCCGACGATCGACTCGGCAGTGGTCGCGTTCGATGGAACCACGTCGCGAGCACTCAGGAAGATCATGCCGGTCCGGTCAAGCAGACGCGGACTCAGGCGCTCGGTAGTTTCGTCGTAATTGATCGTTCCCCAGAAACTGACGTTCGGGTGTAGCCGACCTGCAATAATCGGGTCGCAAGCCCCGTCGGCCCCGGATCGTAACGGCTGTGGAAGGTATCGTAAAACCCGAGCAAATAGCGATCGTCCGACCAAGTTCGGCGGACGGCGATTTCGAGCAGAGCGTTGCCATGTCCCATGGCCCGGGCCAACCCGGCCACGACGCTCGATTTGCCATAACCTGGCGGGCCCATGATCAAATTCAGCGATGCTGATTTCAGGGTGATGTACAGATTCGCGAGGAAATCCCGTGTGAAATAGAGCGATTCGCCCGCCAGGATCCACGCCAACTGATCGACGAAAGCCGCTTCGTCGCCCAATGCTTCGAGTTCCTTCGAAGGCGGCGGGATTGTGATTTGCCCCCAAGTCGAGGCCAACGCAACAGGGGCGGCATGATGCCCATCAGCGGAATCGTTTGCGATCGAAACCGAGTGACTCAATCCCGTGGATAGCGCCGCGAACATCGGCAGATCATCGCTCAGTTTCGCAACGAGAGAGCCAACGTTCTCGTTCATCTGCTTCCGCAGGGCGTTGACGGCCGACTCGGCTCCGAGGCGTTTGCGTTCGAGGTCCTCGATCTCTTTCGCCAGTTGCTCGACCTTCTTTTGGTGTTCGGATCGCAGCGCATCCGTCTCTTGCTTCAGGCGGTACTTTTCTTTCGACTGATCTTTTTTGAGTTGGGCAACCTCGGTGTCGATCTGCTTGGCCCGCCGCTCGACTTCACGATCCATCTGTTGTTGAAGGAGTTTCTGGCCGGATTCGGAATCGAGAAAACGCGAGGCCGCGGCGGCCCGCTCTGTTTGAAGAACGTCGAGCGTCGTGAAAAGTGTTGAGAGCCGGCGGCAGAATGGGATTTCGTGCAACCGCCTCATCATCGGGGTTGGGGTGCCGGAAGACGTGCTTTTCCAGCTTGTACTTCGGCAAATCTTCTTCATTGAACTCGTATACGCTGTGGTCATCGCCGTATGGAGCCCACTGGATGTGATCGATCCCCTCGCCGCTGCTCTTGCGAGTAACCTTGGCTCGCTTCAGGGGGCCGAAGAGTTTCCGTTGATAGCGGACATAGAAAACGGGAGTGACATTTTGAGCCGGAGCCCGAATGATGCCGCTCAAGGCCGCGGGGTCAAAAATCGATACGTCGAGGATGCTGGCAAATTTGCAATCGGGTCCCACCGTTTCCAGTGCGGCGGGAATATCGAAGGTGAGATAAAACGATTTGCCCGGATAGTATTTGTCGTTCTTCTTGGGGCGTACCAGGATAAAGTCCCATTCAAGAACCGAACCTCGATTCACCAGAAAAACATAGCCAGGATCTGGAAATAACTCGATTGGCTCCGCTACCATTTCATTCCGCGTCGTGCAATAAAATGGAATGGCACTGCCCACCTGCCCGCCCTTCTGGCCGAAGGTGGACCAGCTCGTGACGATGGCCACGAACTCCTCTCTTAACGGATCAACAGTCATGGTTGGATGACTCCGAGGGCGAAAAATGAAAAGTGGGCCATGCTGGGGAGAAGCCAGCGGCCATGCGAAAACACAGGAGGGTAATGTTACTTATAGGAGCGAAATGGGGCGGGAACACCGGAAAGTGGGGGTAAAGCCGCGACGCTGAGGTTCTACGGAGCGGAGCGATTTGAACCTTAGAGCATCGTAACGCACTCAGGCGGCTAATCGCTCCGCTTCGCCACGCGGCTTCACGGGGCTTCGCACGCCACCCGGTAGCTCCCCCACGCGGGCGGCAGGTCGCGAACGGGGATCGCTTTCAATAATCGCTGCTGCTCGGCGATTTCGTCGCGGGTGAGGATGCTGAGGTCATGCAGGACGTCGCGGACTTCGTCGTAGACCATCAGCATATTCTCGATCATCATTTCATCGGATCGGCACTCGGACCAACCCTCGCGTACATTGAGATAGCCTGCCGTTTGCACCGTGCGGGCCAGCGAAGCACCCACCGCCGGTGAAATGCGCCGGGCCAAGTAAAGGTGATTCAACGCTGTCACCCAGACCCGCAACGGTGCGACTTCGGGCCGGGTAGTTGCTTCCAAATAGGAAATCCGACCCAAGGGCGAACGAAAATCGGGTTCAATAAAACCGACCCGGGTGCCCGGCCGAACTTTGATTCGCAGTCTTCCGAGCAGCAATTCCGCCATCGGCACGTGATGCAAAACGGCACGGCCGATTACGACATCGGCTCCATCCAACCACGGACCCAGATCGGTCAGATTGGCCAACACCGGTTCGAAGCGAGCTTTACTTCCCGCGAGGGCCGCACTCGCTTGCGTTAGCAAACCCTGGGTGATATCGACACCGACCAGCACGCCCTTTTCGCCGAGCCGCTGCAAAATTCGACGGCTGAGCCCGCCGGGACCGCAACCAAGTTCGACGATGCGATCGTTGGGCCGGATGGCCAGATCATCGAGCAGGCGTTCGGAAACCTCGCCGAAATGAGCGTCTTGAATGGTGAGCCGCCGCGCCGCCAGAGTCGAATCGCCGAGAACGTATGGCTGATTTTGCATGGATGCCTCCGATCGGTGTTATATACGAAAACTCGCGGCGAGAACGAATGTTTGCTCCCCGGCCGCGCATCGGTTACGCTACTTTCCTCGGCGAATTGGAAACTCACTATTCATGAGGAATATCATGCGATCAACGATCATCACGCTTCTTGCCGTCTTTGCGTTCACGGCTGCGGGTCGTGGCGAAGAGAAGCCGGCCCTGGCCGACTACTTCCCTCCGCCGGAAAGCAAAGGCGGCTGGCGCTCGGCGTTGCCGGCCAAGGGCGAGCCCGACGCGGCCCACAAGGCGGCCATTACCAAATTGGGCGTCGACTACGACAAGCTGAAAGAAGCCTGGGAATACAACGCCAAGGCCGAAGGCGCGACGGGCCTGCTCGTCATTCGGAAGGGGACGATCGTTGGTGAATGGTACAAGGATGGCGACGTCAACAAGACCTTCAACATCTATTCCAGTTCGAAGGCCTACACTAGTTTGGCCTTCGGCCTGCTGCTCGCCGACAGCGAGGCCGGAAAGTTGCCCGACGGCAAGAAACTGACGCTCGATACGAAAGTCTGCAACAAGGAATGGCTGCCCGAATCGTTGCCGTTGCCTGATCCACGCAAGGCGAATATCACCGTTCGCCATCTGTTGAACATGGCCAGCGGCATTGGCAGCGAGAATTTGCCGTCCGATGTCGACCCGTTCGAAATTGCTCTGGGCAAGACCGAAAAGTCGCCCTTCGCGATGCTCAAGAGCGAACCGGGAGAAAAGTTCTATTACAGCAACGCGGGCGTCGCTCATCTGGTGCTGCTGTTCAAGCGGGCGTCGGGTGTCGATCTCTTCCCGTACATGAAGGAACGCATCTTCGACCCAGCGGGGATTGAAAACGTGAAGTGGACCCCGATCGGCGGCAACGGCAAGCTCGGCCCGCTCAGCCAAGGTTACAGCGGCGTGAATACGACGCCTCGGGAACATGCCCGCTTCTGCTATCTCGCCCTGCACAAGGGGAACTGGGCCGGCAAGCAACTCGCCCCGGCCGCTCATTACGATTTCGCCTGGAAGGGGATCGAAGCGAATCCGTCGTACGGGGCCCAGTGGTGGGTGTTTCCGCGGCACAAGGAAGGCCCGAAAGACTTGGTGCAAACGGCCGGGGCGTTCAATAATCACGGCTACGTGATTCCCAGCCAAGATTTGATCTTCGTGCGCCTTGGCGACGGGAAGAAGTTTCCGGACAAGGATTTCGAGCAGCAACTGGTTAAGAAGGTGCTAGCGGCTGTTGGAAGGTGAAAAGTAGACCGGTTGCTCCGCAACCGGAAGCCGTTCTGGTTGCGGAGCAACCGGTCTACTTTCGCTCCGCAACTGGAAGACGATCCAGTTGCGGAGCAACCGGTCTACTTTCACTTCGTGGGGGCATCGATTAGTACCTTCTTGGCCGGCTTCAGATGGGCTTCGTCGAGCTTGCCGACGCTCCAGAGCAGGCCGCGGGTGACGAGGTCGAGGTAGCGTGCGTCTTCGACTGTCGCGTTGTTATGGCCGAGCGTGGTGGCGAAGACTTTCGCTTTGCCGTTGTAGGTGTTCGTCCAGGCGACGATGCAGTCATCCGTCTTTTCCTTGCCGTCCCTGGTCTTGTACGTCTGCTTGCCGCGTGCCAGCGGTTGAGCGGTTTCGAGCAATTTCCCCGTGATATTGTTGTAAAGTTCCTCGTTCACGGTGGTCCAGGGCTTCATCCCCTTGGTGATGGGGCTTTCCTTGTCCAAGAACGTGATCTCGATCGGCGCTTGCGGGCCGTGGCCGGTGGTCAGCAGTCCGGTGAAGTCGAACCAGGGAGTCGTTTTGGGGAAGCCTTCGCTGCGATAACAATGCATGCCGCAGTGCAAGACGACACCCGGCAACCCTTCGCGGTGGGGCTTGAGAATC
>JAIOQJ010000567.1 GCA_021413475.1 Planctomycetota bacterium
CCAGGAACTCAGCATGGGCATCGGTGGTGAACAATTCCAGCACCCCATCGCGGCGGTCGGTACCGAGGCGGTATGCTTGAATCAATCGACCATTCAGGTAAGCGTTTACCAGTTGATCTCGGACTTCCACACGCATCGTGATTTCGTTGTTCAATTCAAGAGCGTACGGCCGACGAAGTGACTCCAGGCTTTGGCGGGTTCCACTGACTTCGGAAAAGAACGCCAGCGCGGGCGCTGCTTGGTTGGCGGTCGCAAACACTCCCTGACTGTGCGTTTCGCTGGCGTCGAAACGGATGCCCACGGAACGATAGCGAACGCCGCCAATAACCCGAAAACGCAGTTCAGCGGCAAAATCGCGGGGATGCTTTGCATTCGTCCGAATCCATTTCGCATCGCTTCCGCCGGCGGTCCTTTGCGTCAATTTTCCGTCTTGAGCTTTCCACTCTCCCGGACCAATCATCCAACGCTCCGTGTCCAGCTTGGTGAAGCGATCTTCGAAGACTACCTTCCCTCGGCGAGGATCTTTGGGATTGGCCTTGGCTGGAATTCCTTCGGCTTTGGTGATGGCCTCGATTTTGACCAACGCCTGGCGTGCGTGTTCAAGCTCCGATCGTGCCCTGGCGAGGTCTTCCGATTGAATTCGCAATGTCGCGGCATGAACGTCATCGCGTAATGCCGGGATGCGCGAAAGCACGGCCAGTTCCGTCGGCTGCGGATCGACCCAGCGGCCGCCGAGCGATGCCGGAACACCGGGCAAGATCACTTGTGACTTATCAGGCTGCCGATCATTACCCCGCACGAAGAGATAGGTTGGCGTTGACGATCGGGCGTCGTACACTCGGGCGATGCCTCCGCCGCCTGGAATGGTGTCAATCGCCACATCATGTGGTTCGAAGACCGCCCGAAATCGGTAATAGTCGGTTTGCGGAATCGGGTCGGACATATGGTCGTGGCAGCGGGCGCAGGCAACCGTTAGCCCCAAAAACTCCTTCGCCGTGTGCTCCACCGTATCGGAAATCCAGGCTTCCCGGCTATCCGTATTGCGATTGCGAACGAGAAAACCCGTGGCGGGGAGGTCCTTCACCTGGAACGGTGTCTGTTCATCGGCCGCGAGCATGTTCACAATCATCTGATCATAACCACGGTCATCGTTCAACGATTGAACGACCCAATCCCGCCATCGCCAGATGTGCTGGTGGCTATATCGCACCTCCGCCATGAAGCCGTACCAATCGCTGTATCGCCATACATCCAACCAGTGCCGTGCCCAGCGTTCGCCGAAGTGCGGACTCGCCAGCAAGCGCTCGACGACTTTCTCATAAGCATCCGGCGACTCATCCGCGAGAAACTCTCGAAGCTCTGCCTGACTTGGCGGTAGGCCGATCAGGTCGAGGTAAACCCGACGCAGCAGGACAGGTTTGCTAGCCAACGGGCGAGGTATCAGCTTGTGCCGCTGATGGGACATGGAGACAAATGCATCGATCGGATTCCGGCTCCATTCAGGCGAACCATTCGTGGGAACCGTTGGGCGACTCGGAACTTGAAACGCCCAGTACTTGACTAACTCCGCGGCCGCTTCCAAAGGTGCTTTTGCCCCTTGATCGATCCACTCTCGTAAACGGGCGATTTCGTTAGCCTCCAACTTTTCGCCCGAACCTTTTGGCGGCATCTGCAAGCCGCCTTTGCCAGAAATCATCTCAATCAGCAAGCTTTCCGTGCTTCGTCTCGGCACGATGGCCGCCCCCTGTTTGCCGCCGCGCTTCATAAACGGAACGGTATCGAGACGCAGCTTGCCCTCCTGTTTGAGCGGTCCGTGGCAACGGGTACAGTGAGCCGCCAAGAGCGGTTTGATCTCGCGAAGATAATCCACATCCGCCGCGGCCGCACTATTTCCCGAGCATGGGACGATGGCAAGAATACAAGTCGTAATGAGGATTCGTTCGATCGTCGCGGCCATGAATCTCAACTCACTTTTCGGGTATGAATCGAATGGCGGGAATGATATCAGATGAAGCCAGGCGAGACTGAAGGCGGGTGAATTTTCTAATTGTCAATCGGCAGAGTTCAAACTGAACCGCAAGGACTCAAGGCAAGAGTGTTTCAAACGAACAAGTCACTGGCACGGCGGATTGTCAGGTGATTTTCAGTACGAAGTCACTTCCCCTATCCCAAAAATCAGTCGGAAAATGACAACTTTACCAGGGGTACATTCCTTTGAACAATCAGCCGAATCCGAAGGTTAAGTTTATCCCTTGGAGACGTTGAAAGCTACGAACTTTTCTTGCCGGATGCCTTACCCTTCCCAGAAATCAGGAATTCTCGAGTACCCATTGGGTGGCGTAATGAGCCAATTCCGTGCCATTGCTCAGGTCCAATTTCTGGCGGATCCGGTCGCGGTAGGTCTCGACGGTTTTGACGCTCAGGTGCATTCGCACGGCGATTTCAGATGTTTTCAACCCTTGGCCGATCATGCGGAAAGCTTCCAACTCACGATCGGCCAAAATGTCGAGAGGCAAGCGAGAGGGGGCTTCTCGACTTCCGCCGACCGTGCGCTGCAAAATCTTCTCCGCCATTGCATCGCTCACGAACACTTTCCCTTCAAGAACCTTGCGGATGGCTTCGATAATCTGATCCGTTGCCTGGTCCTTGTTGATATAACCCATCGCCCCAGCCCGGAGCGCGCGTTCCGCGTAGAGCGATTCGACGTGCATCGACCAGACCAGCATTTTCACGAC
>JAIOQJ010000568.1 GCA_021413475.1 Planctomycetota bacterium
CGGGAGAAGCACCACCTGGCCCCCAACCAATCTGGGGCGGCCTACGCCGCATGGCCGACTTCGCCCAAGCCTGGCAAACCTTCGGCCACGAACCGTGAAACAGTTGTGTATAAATGACAGCCAAGGAAGGCCGTCCTACGAGGGTCACGGTGGATCGTATCCACCGGGATGCCACGGATGGCACCTGCAAATGCGGCAAACGCCTTTGCAGGCACCGCGGAAGGGACCGTACTTGTGGACCGCGAGGATCATGTATTCGCTACAACTCGGTTGAAACCGGCAGAGCGGCGGCAACAGGGGGCGCACGATCAAGCGGTATATTTTGACGAGGAGTACAATTACTCCGACGAGTAACCAGCGGGGCCCGCTCCAGAGAGTACGGAGGATCGTCATACGCCCTCGCCCTCCGCGGGTTTCGCTTCCTCGGCCGGCAGTTCCTTCCGCAGCTTCTTGTGGAGTTGCTTCACGAGCTTGACGATCGACTTTCGAAGTTCGTCGAGTGCCGGTGTTAGCTTGGTTCGTGGAATTAAGACCAAGTCGAGTCCGACCGGGAGCTGATCGCGGGAAAGTCGATAGGCTTCCCGATAAAGTCGGCGGAGGCGATTCCGTTGGACCGCTCCGCCAAATTTCTTCGATACCGACAAACCGATCCGGGAATGAGCCAGATCATTCTCGAGCGCGTATATGATGAGGTCCGTGCTGGCGGCGGAGCGCCGTCTCGCGTAAACGCGATCGAACTCGGCGGGGGTTCGGAGATGCTCGTGTTTGCGAAAGGTGGGCATGACTGCTCATTTCCATGCCGCATCCGCGCGTGGGTCATACGGGTGCAGCTTCGCGAATTCCTCGATCAGCCCCTTCGAGTGGTCGTCCTTCACGCCCCCTTTGGGAGCAACGATCTTGAATACGAGATACTGATCGCCGCCCGCGATTCCGAGCCCGGGCAGGCGCGATTTGGCTCCGCTCGAAGTTCCAGGCCGAATCTTGACCTCGACACGACGGCCGTCAATCGTTGGCACATCGACTTTTCCTCCGATGAGAGCTTCGCCGATGCTGATGGGAACGTCGAGCAGAATGTCCTTTCCCTCGCGGCGAAAAAACGCGTGCGGCTCAATCGTGATCCGTACGTTAATGTCGCCGCCACCGGGCCCCTGGCCGGAAACACGCAGTTTCTGGCCGCTCTCGATGCCTGCGGGGACCTTCACGTCAATCTTTCGTTCGCCCACTCGAAGCGAGATGCTGCCGCCCTGTGCGGAGGTTTCGAACGGGATACTGGTTTCGACTTCCACATTCTCGGGAGGAGGAGCGGCATGCCGGCGACCTCGGCCTTTGCTCGCGCGCCCGCCACCGCCCGCGCCGCCAAGTAGGTCTTCGAAGCTGAACCCGCCGCCACCGCCTCCCCCCGCATTGCCGAAGATTTTTCGGTAAAGCTCTTCAGCGACTTCGGGATCGACGCTCGCCCCGCCAGGCCCGCCAAAATGAAAGCCGCCCGGACCACCGGCCCCGCCCATCTGCGGACCATCGTGGCCGAACTGGTCGTACTGCTTCCGCTTGGTCTGATCGCTCAGAATATCGTAAGCGTTCTGGATTTCCTTGAAGCGCACCTCGGCCTGCTTGTCGCCCGGATTGCGATCCGGGTGATGCTGACGTGCGAGCTTCTTGTACGTTTTGGTGATTTCCTCGGTTGTCGCGGAGCGAGGGACGCCGAGAACTTCGTAATGATCGCGTGGCATAGGTCGGCCGAGTCGTTTTGGTGGTTGGGGGAGCCTCATTCATTTTATACTCCGCGAGATGGGAAAGGCACGCGGATAGCCGCTTGCGGCTTAGCGATCGCAATCGCGACGAGTTCACTTTCTCCCAGAGAAAGCGAACGCTAAGCCGCAAGCGGCTCGATCGGGCGCTCTGGAGAAACTCAACCCTTGTCGCGTGGCGAAATTCCCGATCGGATTGAAATTTTTTCCCCACAAAATCGCTTGACACCCCCACGCATTCCGTTATGAGGACGGTCCCGAATTTACATAAACCGCACCCTGTACCGACAGGCGAGGTCAAGGATGACGCGACGTCAGCGATTAGCCAGCTTGGGCTTGAGCGCCCTGCTGGTCCCGGCTTGCACGAGCACCGACAAGTTGCCTACCGAACCCTATTACACGGGTTCACAAGGGTATGTGGTGGTCGACCGCAACCAATCAAATCCGTATCGGAAGCCATCCGCGAATGTGCCTCCGCTCGCGGCGGACGCCCAACCGGTTGCCGGGCAGCGTTTCGGCCCGGCGGCGGCAACGGATTTGCCGCCGCAAGACAGTAACAGTCGAACCAATTCGAAACTGGTCGTCAATACGTCGGCCAAGCGAGAGATCGTAGCTCCAAGCAAGCCGGGATTGCGGGATCAGGCAGTTCCGCTCGATGTTCCACTCGCTGATTCGAGCAAGCCGTTGCCTTTTTTGAATTCCACAATCGGTTCACGCGATTTGGCGGGTCCCAAGCCCCCCGTTATCGCGCCGAAGTGGCCGGAATTCGGAGGTGGTGTTCAACCTGCTGATCTGAAACTGCCGGCACCGATGCCCAGCCTCGATCCGCTTCCTTCAGGACCGACTTTCTCGAATCCGATATCGAAGGCCATGCCGCCAAAAAATGGCGTTCCGTTACCGGAATCCATTGTTCCGCCGGAGTCGGCCGTCTCGCTCAAGGTGCCTGAACCGTCGAGCTTCCAGGCCGTGCCGAGCGTCGGACTCTCGGCGCAACAAGAATCGTTGATCGTCCGCGCCATCCAGTCGTTTCAGCAGAACCGGCCGGAGGAGGCGGTCAATCATCTGAAATCGCTCGATCCCGCCAATCAGGAACTGTTGATGTCCCTGATGCCGTTGCTGTTGCGGCTCGGCGAGGGGAGCGTCAGCGCACTTTCCGCGGACGAAACGTCGGTGATGATCGATCGGCTGCAAGCCGCGTCGACGATGCTCAAATCGCGAGCGAATTTGCGGACGGATCGCGTCTGCCTGTGCCGGGGGGTGCGAAAGTTCGCCGATGTGGATCAATATGAACCGCAACATTTGTTTCATCCGGGCGACATGGTCTTTCTATACGCGGAATTGAAAAACTTCACTTGTGAGCCGGTTTCCGCCGTGAAACAAGTGGCATCCACAACGCCGTCGAAAGCTTATCAGATCCGCCTGGCAACGACGCTGGAACTCCGCGACGCTCGCAACAATCTCCAGTGGCGTGTGGAACTGAACAAGACGGACCAGGCTCACTCGCCGCCGCAAGATTATTACCACACCTATCGATTGACCCTTCCGGAGCAGTTGACTCCGGGAACGTACACACTCTGGCTGAACATCGTGGATAAGCCGACCGGCCGGTCGGTTCGCAAACCGATCGAGTTACGAATCGGACAGAGTTGATTCAGGGGAAATCAACCAGAAGTCAATAGGCGGCACCCAAGGTGCCGCCAGGGGGGATTTGACGTGAATTCATTCCGTTTACGGCTGGCAGGGGCTTTGGGTCTTGCGTTTATTCCAATGCCGTGGAACATGTTCCACCTGGTTTTGCCGGCGGCTCGTGCCGAAGCGCCCGCGGTACAATCGCCGCGCACATTTTCGCGCTCGCCTGTCGTGCGTCTTCCATTGCAAATCGATGACCGCACCCGTGCGAGTCTCGCGGAAATCAAGCTGTTCGTGAAAGGACCCGGTGCCGATTGGGTCCTCGCGCAGGCGGCTCCCGCATCGGTCACGAACTTCGACTTCCGGGCCGATAAAGATGGCGAATACGCCTTCATGTTCGTCACGGTGGACAAGGGCGGCCGCACCGCTCCGTCGAACCTGAACAGCCGGGCTCCCCATCAAGTGATTCTCATCGATTCGACTGCTCCACAACTTTCCGTGGTTCCACTTCCGGTGGCCAATCGCGACATTTATCTCCAGTGTCGGATGACTGACGCCAATCCCGATTGGACCTCGGTGAAACTCGAATATGCGATCGGCGAAAATCAGTGGCGATTGATGGATCAGGCAAACCCCGAGTCGCCGGGCGTTTTCCGCATTCCCCATGCCAGCGTGTTGGAAGGAAAGGTCCGCGCCTCTGCATGCGATAAGGCAGGGAACGTGGCCGTTCGCATTATTGATCTCGGCGACCCGACCAAGACCTATGGCACCGTCGAACGGCCGCTGGTTCCCGTTGAACCCAAATCGATTCCGATGGATATCGTCAAGAACGATCTGGCGATTCCAAATATCGACAACCAGGC
>JAIOQJ010000572.1 GCA_021413475.1 Planctomycetota bacterium
CCAACCGTTCGGGTATGAACAGACCAATAATCAGCGCGCATGTACAAAGAATCGCGGGGGGCACGAGCAGCCACGGTCCAAGAATTCCTTCGGGCATCAATTTGTCGGGTGACGGACGCCCTTGCGTCATTGGCAAAATCAAGGAGGACATTCCCAGAAAGATCAAGCCAAGAACGCCCAAGAAAATTCCCGCAACCCAGTTCCGTCCCTGATCGAGAGCGGCTTTCAGGATGGTGAATTCACTCAAGAATGTCCCGAACGGCGGCGCGCCAACGATCGAAAAGAAGCCCGCGACCCAGAGCGCATTGGTCACAGGCATGGTCCGCCGCAGACCGGTGACGTCGGCCACACGCTTGGACTGATACTGCATCAAAATCAATCCAGCGGTGAGGAAGAGACAGGCCTTGGTGAACGAATGAGCCAGCGCATGTAATCCCGCACCATAGGCACCCGCGCCGCCGAGCCCGACACCGACAGTCAAGATCCCCATGTGTTCGACACTTGAATAGGCCAGCAAACGTTTGAAATCTGCCTGGCCGATGATGAACACGGCGGCGACGCACATCGAGAACAGGCCGAAAAAGACTAGCAATTCTTGACTAAACGCGGCCTGCCCCGCCGCGATACATACCTGATGGGCCCGGATGATTCCCAGGAACGCACAGTTCAGGAGCGCGCCGGAGAGCAATGCCGACACCAACGAAGGCGCTTCGCTATGGGCGTCGGGTAGCCAGGTGTGAAGCGGCGCCATGCCCATTTTCGTGCCGTAACCGACAAGGAAGAAAAGAAATGCTGCTTTCAGCCAACCAGTGTCAAGTACGGCAGCCTTTCCAGACCCGTCTTTCCCGACCAGCGCGTCCAGGACCAGGGAAATGTGCGCATGGTCGGGCCCGCTTCCCGCAGCTGCGAGAGCAAAATTTCCCATCAAGGCCAAAGCGATTCCCACGGAACACAGCAAGATATACTTCCAGGTCGCTTCCAGCGATCGATGATGTTTGTGAAAATAGATGAGCGGAGCACTGGCTAGCGTTGTCGCTTCCACACCCACCCAAAGAAGTGTGAAATGCTGCGAAACGCAAACGAGAGTCATGGCGCTCAGAAAACCGAGCAGGCAGGTGATAAACACCCGATCCGGTTCGTTGACGAAGAGGGCCCCCTCTTCGCGATCGCGATGAGGTCCGCTCGCCTCTTGCCTCAGATAGCCGACCGCGTAAATGGCCGACATCAGGAACAGCAAACTGCAAATGCTCAAAAACAGTAGACCCGCGGCATCGAGTACCAACCAATTTTCGAACATTGGCGCCGGTCTTTCGATCCAAGCCATACCCGTCAGCGCGGTGTGAGCGACAGCGGTGCCCACCAGGATGACGCGGCGAATCGCCATCTGACGCAGGCTCATCACAACGGCCGACGCCAGCAACGGAATCAGGATGAGCATCAGCAACATCAGCCATCCCTCCATTCCGTCAGGCTAGAGAGTTGATCGACGTCCATCGTGTCGAAGGTTCTGTTGATATGGAACATGGCAACCCCCATAACGAGGATGGCCACCATCAAGTCAAGCAGCACTCCCATCTCGACCAGAAGAGGTTCTTCGATCACCAGGGCGACGCCGAAAAGATAAATCCCGTTCTCCATCAGCGTGTAACCAATCACTTGATTCAGGGCCGTCGTCCGCGTCACGATCAAGAACAATCCGGAGAGGATCGTGGCGAATGCGATCGGCAACTCCAGCGGAGACATTTGCTTGTGCGGCACGCGCAAACCACTGGCCAACATGAAGGAGGCACCCAGCATGAACACGCCGATCAGAATGGAGAATGAGTAACCAACCCGAGGCTTCGCCTCGCGCTGCACATTCGCTTCCCGCAAAGCCCGAAACATGAGCCAAGGAAACACGATGCTCTTCACACTAATACTCAGCACACTCAGAATCAGAAGGCGGTAATCGAAGCCATGATCCGACGCAAAAATCGGCAATAATCCGAGAAAAATCCCTTGGACGGAGACTATCCGGATCAGAAAAAAAAGCCTGCTTGTGCCTAGCAATGCGACGTTCGTCAGGACCACGAACACCAGGAGTAATTCAAGAATCGTCGTCATGGCAACAACCCTCCCGGTCGATCGAGCATCAACGCGAGAGCCGCCAACGATAAAGCACCCACCAGCAACTGAGGAATTCGCGGCATCCGCAAACGGGCCATCGTCGCTTCGACGATGCCGATGGCGAGGGCAACACAGAACATTGCCGCCACCGCTACAAGCGTATCCACGAAAAGTACACCGGTTCGAATCGGCAGAATGATCCCGACCAGCACGGAGCCGAGGGTCCACATCTTCAAGGCCGCGCCATACAGAATGAAGGCAAAATCAGGCCCACCGTGATCGAGAACCATCACTTCATGAACCATCGTCAATTCCAGATGCGTGGTGGGATCATCAACTGGGATTCGCGAACATTCAGCCAGAACTACAATCCCAAGCGAGATGAACACCATCGCCAAGGCCGGACCGCCCAACACCCACATCCCGCTCGTCATGTGCAAATGCAAGCCGCTCAAGGAAAGAAAATTGAGGAACGGTTCGCCATTCAATTTGGTTGCCTGCACAAGTTCCCGTGCCACAGCGGCAAGTCCGAGCATCAGTGCCGGCTCGGCCAGTGCCGAAATCCAGACTTCGCGACTGGCCCCCATCCCCTCGAACGCCGACCCGGTATCAAGGGCTGCCAACACTGTGAACAGGCGGGCAATGCCAAGAAAGTAAACGAAAAGGATCAAGTCGCCCTGGAAAGAAACCACGGCCGGGGCACCACCGAACGGGACGAACAACAGAGCAACAATCACCCCCGCCAGACTGATCATGGGCCCCGCGCGAAAAATCCAGGTGGTCGTGTGGCTGTATACAGCGCCTTTATGCAGCAGTTTCCAGATGTCGAAGTAAGGCTGCAACCAGGGTTGGCCGACACGCCCAGCGAATCGAGCCTTGGTCCGATTAATCACGCTCAACAGGAACGGTGCCCCAACGAGCGCGACGATCAAGTGCAGTCCGGTAAGGAACGTGCTCATGCGCTGGGCCCCAGATAGCGGAAAAGCAGAACTAGCAACGTCACGGCGATGTAGAGCACGTAAATGTGCAACCGGCCGTGATGAAACCAACGCAGGCGAGCGAGCAGGCCGCGGGCTCCCGCATAGAACGGGACGTATCCGTGCTCCATCAGCGGATCCTCTGTCTCCGTCTTCATCTTCAGCGAGTTTCGGGGGAAATACTCATTGATGACAGGAAGCTGCTTCTGATGCCCCAGGAATACACCGGCCAGATCGACGATCGGCTGCGAATAGGACGACGATGTATATTGCATGCGAGTCGTGGGAGCGAGGTAACCGCAACCCCAGGTTCCCGCCCCATGCACGTCGCGATCCTTCAAGAGCCGACGGCGGAGCAATATCAAACCCCCTAGAATCGCGACGAAGACACCGCTCATGATCGAAACCATTTCCCAAGAAGCCGTATTTTCGGCAAATACTTCCGCAACAATCGTGGGAGACACACGCGTTGGGATCGCCACTACGGGGGCAAACAACGGAATGAAGAAGGGGGCCAGGATCGCGATCGTTACGCAGGTGGCCGCCAGGATTACCAACGGAAAGATCATGAACCTGCTCGGCTTCACAATATTCTCCGCCTCCGGCGACCGTGCCGATCCGAGAAACGCGATGCCAAAAAACTTCGAAAAGCCAGCCAAGGTGAGTCCACCAATCAACGCGAGGCTGGAAATCACCATCAAGGCTGGGATCGCCGCCACGGTTGGAAGCGTCAGGGCTTCCTGATAGACGCCCAAGAAAATGAGGAACTCACCATAAAAGCCGTTAAGGGGAGGCAATCCAGAGATGGCGACAATTCCCACCAGGCAAGCAAGACCGACCGTGGGCATCTGTTTGTACAATCCGCCCAGTTTGTCGATGATACCCGTGTTTGTCGCATGCCGGACAGTGCCCGCCACGAGAAACAGCAGCGTCTTCATCACCGCATGATTGAGCACATGGAGAATCGCTCCGGCGAAACCAAGAAACGCGAGGGCGGGCTTGTTCATGCTCAGGCCGAGCATCCCCGCCCCAATCCCCATCGAGATAATGCCAAGATTCTCGATGCTGCTATAAGCGACCAGGCGTTTGAAGTCTTTCTGAGCGTTGGCCATCAAGATGCCGAAGAGCCCCGAAATCATGCCGATGCCGATCAAAGTCATTCCCCACCACAGCGGCGGTGTTGGCAGCAGCGACAAAACGCGAAGAAGGCCATAAATGCCCATTTTGCTCATCACACCCGACATTAATCCAGAAATGGGACTCGGTGCGGCCTGGTAGGTATCGGGAAGCCAAACATGAAATGGAACGAACCCCGCTTTGGTTCCAAAGCCTACCAACGCTAGAAGAAAGATCACATTCGCGATTCCGGCCAGTTGGCCGGCAGCGGAAGCATCAGGAAAATCGAGCGTCCCCGAGCCACGACCAAGCAAGATAAACAAGACAAGCAAGAATGCCGCCCCCAAATGGGCCGCGACCAAATAATTCCACCCCGCGTCGCGAACACTCTCTTGGTCATCATCCGTGATGACCAGAAAGTAAGCGGCCAGAGACATGACTTCCCAGGCGATCAGGAAAAGCACGCCATTGCGAGCCAACACAACGAGCATCATCCCCGCGATGAAGAAGTTCAAGAAGAAAAAGAAAGCGCCCGTCGTTTTGCCCGAACGTTCCAAGACATTCGCGATGTAATCGTGCAGGAATAAAACGGTTATCGAGGTCATCAAACCAAGCACGAACAGGAAGAACGCCGAGAGCGCGTCGATCTCAAGAAAAAACGAACCAAACGGGACGTTCCAATTGGCACGAAATTGCACGGGAGCGGTGTAATGCCACAGATCGTAGAACGCATGCGCCGAGCCGAAGAAAGTCAACAGTCCGGCAAGAGCGGCACCCGCGACGCCGACCGATCGGCTCAGCGAGGGTTTGCTTGCTAGCAGCGACGAGCCGAAGCCCGAAACCGCGAGCAAAACCAGACTGATCAACAGCAGATTCATCGACACCTTTCGAAGAACGATCGCTATTAGGGGAAGCCGGGCGAATCTGATGCGTGGCGAATTTCCACATTCGAGTTTCGAGAAAGCTGGACGCTTGCTCCCAAGTTGCCATCAAGGGCTCAATGCGTAACTGCTTCCTTGACCGATGCCGCCAAATGCTCGCCGTTAGTTCCTCGAAACGACTCTTCGATTCGATGAGCTTCGGCGAGGAGTTCAGAAGCGGACGCCCTGCTTAGCAACAAATCGTGAAATCGATCATCCCGCGCGGCAAATGCCAGGCGGGCGAGCAATTGCAAGTGCGCGCGAACGGTGGGACTTTGAAGGAGGAAGATCGCCTGAATCGGTTTTCCATCGACCGTATCCATGGGCAATGGATGTTCGAGAAAACCGAGCGTCACGGCAGGTGGGCGGCCGGGAATCACAATCGGCGAACGCGGATGCGGCAAAGCGATCCCTTCACCAATCGACGTAGCCCGTAGCCCGTTCCGCGAGATGATCAACGAAACCAGATTCTGTCGATCGAAATTCGCGGGCAATGGAAGCTGGGCGACGATTTGCCGGATGATCCCGGCGGGGTCCCGCTCCTGAATATTTGGTATAATTCCACCCACTTCAAGCGCGACATCAAATCGTACCTGGTCGGACTTCTCATCCGTGAACTGAGCGAACGCCCTGGGTGATATGTCAATATGATGCAGCGTCGCCCATTCGAAAAGTTGCACGCTATTAAAGCGATACTGACCGTTGATCTGCCTTGTTGGCAGTTGTTTATCGGAGATCCAGCGGTAAATCGTGTACTCCGGCACATTGAGAATTGCGGCGACATCGCGAAGCGACAATTGCATCTTGAACTCGCTCAATGAGGGTGATCATTCCGCAAGACACATTAGATATAACATCATCGCGGCCGCCTGGTCACGCGTTGTTTGGTTACAAATCTGTAAGGTTCGCGAAGCCCAGAAATGAAGACGCCAACGTTCGTTCACAGAATCAACGCGTAGGAACGAAAGCGGCGTTACCCTGCCCGTGGAAATGAAATGCGTACTTCGGTGCCGCGGCCTGGTTGGCTGTTGATTTCGATGGTGCCACCGTTCGCGGTAACGAGCGCTTTGCAGATGCTTAGTCCAAGGCCGCTGCCCCCGGTCGTTTGTCTTGTCTTTGAATCACCTCGGTAGAAGCGATCAAAAACTTTGGGCAGGTTCTCGAGGGGGATACCCACCCCTGAATCCGTCACGATTAAAATTCCATTCCCATCCGCATCTGTTTTCACTTCCACATGTACGAATCCGCCGTGCGTGAACTTGATGGCATTGTCGATCAGATTCAAAATGACTTGGCGAATATGGCCGGGATCGCCTTGGACCGAAACCGCCGTCGCCGCGTGAGCTTCCAGACTCACCCCTTTTGATTCCGCGTAACCATGGAACATTTCAACGGCTTTCAAGGCCAGCAAATCAAGCCGCACCTTCTCCTGGCCGCGTTCGAGCCGCCCGGCATCGCTTTCCGCCAAGAGCAGCAATTGATTGACGAGACTGCCAAGCCGCGAACATTCCTCGACAATCGAAGCCAGAAGTTCCCTGTATTCCTCGGACGTTCGTTCTTGATGGAGAGCTACCTCGGCCGAACTCAGCATCGCGGCCAGAGGCGACCGAAGCTCGTGTGCCGCGTTGGCCGTCAAATCGCGGTGCCGGGCCAGGTAATTGCCAATGCGATCGAGAAGGCCATTAATCGTCATGGCGAGTTGATCAAGTTCATCGCCGGTCTGCCGAATAGGCAAGCGTTCGGTGATGTCGCTAGGCCGCAAATTCGCCGTTCGAGCCGTCATATCCGATAGGGGCCGGATCACGCGACCTGCGAGCCAAAAGCCACCAAACGGCGCAAGGATCAGAAGCAACAGGCTGGCAACGACAATGAGTTGCGTCAGGCGGGAGACGTCCTCTTCAATTCCTTCGATACTCGCGCCAACGACGATTTGCACCGCCTGCCCATCCTTCAGCAAATAGCGGCGTTCCGAAAGGCGATAAGACTCGACGGTCCTGGGATTTGAGGTAATAACGCCCCGAAAGGGAATCAATGCCAGGTGAGCGTTCTTTGTACTCGCCAGAATATTGCCTTCACGATCACGAATCACTCCGAACCATTTTCGGGGTGAATGGCTTTCTTCCTTGCGTTCGAGTTCCTCTCGAACTTGATCCCATTGAGGAGCGAATTGCCGAATATGCAAGGTTACCTCAGTCACGTCCTCGGCAAGCAACTTGTCCTCTTCCAGTTGTAACGTGTACGAGAGGCCATAGCGCAGGCCTATCAGGATCGCGATCGTGAAGAGAAAAATGGTCAGTGTGTTCCACGCCGTGACCTGGACGCGAAAACTGCGGGTCAGGAACCGCCAACGGCTGGGACGACCGGGTTTGGGATCGCTTTCAAGGGGCGCGGAGGACATAACCTCGCCCCCGTATCGTCTGAATCGGCGAACCCGCCCCGGCTTTTTCGAGCTTGCCGCGCAGCCGATTGATGTGAACTTCGATCACATTGGTTTCGCCTTCCCAATCCGCCTCCCAGAGATGTTCGCAAAGCATCTTGCGCGTGACCACGTTCCCCTCGTGACGAATAAGAAATTCGAGCAGACTGAATTCGGTTGGCGTCAATTCGATTTCCCGCCCCTGATGGGTGACACGGCGGGTAGCCAAATCGAGATTCAAAGATGCTGAACTGACGACGGCCGACGGACGATCCGCCGTGCGTCGGCAGACCGCATCGAGCCGAGCGGACAGTTCCGCGAATGCAAACGGCTTGACAATATAATCGTCGGCCCCTGCTCGCAGCCCCGCAACACGCTCTTCGACGGTTCCCAATGCGGACAACAGGATGACAGGCGTGCGCAAACCACCGCCACGCAATTCTTTGAGGATCTCGAGGCCTGGACGTATCGGTAACATGATATCAAGGATGATCGCATCGAAAGGCTCCGCCCGCGCCGCGTCGAATCCCGCTTGCCCATCACGGACCCAGCGGCATTCATGAAATGCTTCCCGCAGACCACGGCAGATCGATTTGCCGATGACGGGATCGTCCTCGACGAGCAAGTAGTTCATAGGCTATCTGAGTCGCTTGCGGCTTAGCGCTCGAACGCGAGTGATAAGCCGCAAGCGACTATCAAATTACGTCATCAACCCAAGATCCTTCAACTGCCTCGACTCGACCGGAGCGGGTGCGCCCGTCATCAAGTCTCGCGCCCGTTGATTTTTCGGGAAGGCGATGACGTCACGGATGTTCGTCGTCCCGGCCAGCATCATGGCGAAACGATCGAGCCCCAAGGCGATGCCACCGTGTGGCGGTGCGCCGAATTTGAGAGCGTCCAGCAGGAAACCGAAGCGTTGCTTGGCATCTTCGATCGGCATGCCGAGCGCTGTGAACACCCGCGACTGGACTTCCGGATTGTGAATACGGATGCTCCCGCCGCCGACTTCGTAACCATTAATGACGAGGTCGTACGCTTTGGCCAGCACCTTGCCGGGATCGCTTTCGAGATGGGCAATATGCTCGTCTCGAGGCGCGGTGAATGGGTGATGGTTGGCCACCCAGCGTTTCTCCTCGGCATCGTACATGAACGACGGAAAGTCGATGACCCAGGCGATTTTGAAATCGTCCGCTGTCGGCTTCGCGTCCTCGCCGCGTTCCCACCAGTTCGTGTAAAGTTTCAGTTGAGCCGCCAGATGCGACCGCAACGCGCCGAGGGCATCGCAGACCACTGGTTCCTGATCGGCGACGAACAATAGCACATCGCCCGCCTCGGCCTTGAAGCGTTCGCGAAGGGACTTTTGTTGCTCGGGACCGAAAAATTTCTCGATCGAACCGGTGAACTTGTCGGCCTCGACCTTCATCCACGCCAACCCCTTGGCCTTGTAGCCGGCGACAAACTCGGAGAGCTTGCCGCCCGGTTTGAGATCGGTGTTCGAAAACTTGTCGGCCGCCTTGCGGGCGTTCAGGCCGCGCACGACCCCGCCGGCCGCGAGAACGTCCTTGAAGACTTTGAACTCCGACTGCCCCGCCAGATCGCTGACTTCGGTGATTTCCATCCCGAAGCGCAGGTCGGGCTTGTCGCTACCGTATTTGAGCATCGCCTCCGCGTATTTCAGCCTCGGCAATGGCGTGGTGATGTTAATTCCGAGCACGCGATGGAAAATGTCGGCCACCAGTCCTTCGACCACGCGGAAGATATCGTCCATTTCGACGAACGACATCTCGACGTCGAGTTGCGTGAACTCCGGTTGGCGGTCGGCTCGCAAGTCTTCGTCGCGTAGGCAGCGGGCGATCTGAAAGTATTTGTCGTACCCCGCGACCATCAACAACTGTTTGTAAAGTTGCGGCGATTGGGGCAAGGCGTACCATTCCCCGTGCCAGACGCGGCTAGGCACCAAATAGTCGCGTGCCCCTTCTGGCGTGCTCTTGCCGAGCAACGGCGTTTCCATTTCCAGAAATCCCTGAAAATCGAGATGATCGCGGATGACCTTGTTAAGTCGATGCCGGATGATCAGGACGTTTTGCAGGCTCTTCCGCCGCAAGTCGAGATAGCGATACTGAAGCCGTAAATCCTCGTTGGCGATTTCGGTGCCGAATTCGGTAATTTCGAACGGCGGCGTCGGGCAGCGGTTGAGGATGGCCACCTTCGCAGCCTTTACTTCGATTTTGCCGGTCGCCATCTTGGCGTTATCCTTGCCAGGCAAGCGCGCGGCGACCTTTCCCGCCACGGAAATCACGAATTCCCGGCCGATCTCCTTGCCGACCGCGACGATGGCCGGATCGTCCGCTTCAAGAACGACCTGCGTGATGCCGTAACGATCGCGAATATCCACGAAGACTTGGTCGTTGTAGCCGCGGAAGGTATTCACCCAGCCGTTCAGGACCACCATTTGTCCGATATGAAGATCGCGCAATTCGCCGCACGTGTGTGTCCGCTGCCACTCGGCCATGTGAAGAAGCCTTTCGAGAAGTCTAAGGAATGAACGCAAAAGTGATTATATCGACAAAGCCGCTTGCGGCTTCGCGCTCGCTCTGACTTACGAGAAGTGTTCGAATCAACTCGGCGATTGCCAAGCCGCCAGTTGCTTAAACGTCGCAAGGCCGCGTCGCCTCGAATCCCTTCGAAACGTCGCGGCCTTGCGTGTGTTCATCGTGCTAGGGGCGGATCAACCAGGAGTGAATTGGTCGATCACATATCGTCGCGTTTGGCCTCAGCCAGAGTACGAATACGTTCGCCGAGCAGAGCAACATCAAACGGCTTCTTGAAAACTTCGCTGAAGCCGTGTTCGGTCAATTTCTCAGGGGCGGCTTCGTCTTCGGAAGCCAGGCCGATGATCAGGGTTACTTCGTAGGCGGCATTCTTCCGCAGGTTCGACGTGATCTGGATGGCTTCGCTGCGGCCAAGGGCCAGATCGATAATGATGGTGTCGGGATGGAAGCTCTCGGCCATGATGCCGGCTTCGAACCCGCTCTGAGCGATTTCGTACTTGTAATCCTCGTCTTCGGGCAGGAGTTCCCTGACCCGATCGATGAATAGCTTCTCGGCCCCGATGATCAGGACCTTGTGCCACTCTTCTTCTTCGAGCTCCCCGAGCGGCATTCCGTGTTCCTTCAGGAACCGGATAAGCTGCTCACGAGGGATGCGGCGATCCTGGCTACCGGGAATACGGTAGCCACGAAGGCGGCCGGAATCAAACCACTTGCTCACCGTCCGAGGCGCGACTTTACAGATCTTCGCGACCTGACCGGTAGTGAAAACTTTTTTCATGGCAGGCACTCCAATGTTTTTGCGCTCAGCCCCTCCGTCCCGAATCTCCGCCGTAGTCTCGGGTACGGACGATCCACCTGCCCCAGCCAGATTGCCTCGACGTAGAGGCCTGGCCGAGATACTTGGCCGACAATCGCTCTCGCGATCTCGGTCTATCCAGGCGGGTGGGCACGAATTTCACAAAGCATTCACCAGATCAAAAGCCGGGGGACCCTTGATCTGTGTTTTTCCCTTTTGCTTCGTGTAATCGTTTCTTCCGTCGCCTTCATCATCGGCTCACAAGCCCACACAAGATAAGTCAAAGACAACAACTTGGCAGGCTCTACGGATTGACGATCACAGTTCGACAACAGGGAATGTTGGCTCTACGCTGGTGGGGTCGGCCATGACCCTACGAAATCCAACGTACAACCACGTCTATTGTCGCCCGACGATCCATTGGTCCTTCACGAAGATTCGTTCGATGTGACAGGAGCGGTCCGAAAAGAACGCTCAGCGATGCGATTGCGTAGACCTTGACGGTTCTACGCTCTCGTTCGAATTGTAAGAGCGGTGACAAGAGGCTGTCACTGGTTCTTCATGGACTGAATTCGACAGGAAAGATGGGTAAGAAAAGCCGCTTGCGGCTTCGCGCTGAGCGCGAAGCCGCAAGCGGCTTTTCTTGTGGAAAGGGGGATGGGGGGTTAGGTCATTTGAGTCTTCTGGCAAACACC
>JAIOQJ010000573.1 GCA_021413475.1 Planctomycetota bacterium
TCGAAGTCTTGACCAACTATCGTCCCGCGCTGGAAACCACTGGCGACAAGGAACGCGGCAAAGAAGTCTTCAAAAAGAACTGCGCTGCCTGCCACAAGTTGCAAGGAATTGGTCACGAACTGGGCCCCAATCTCGCCGCGATGAAGAATCGTGGCGCCGAAGCGATTCTCGTGAACGTGCTCGATCCGAATCGCGAAGTGAATCCGCAGTATCTCAACTATCTGCTACTGACCACCGACGGCCGCTCGCTGAGCGGTGTGCTGAGTGCGGAAACGGCGACGAGCGTGACGCTGCGGAAACAAGAGAACGCCAGCGAAACCGTGCTGCGAGTCGATATCGAGAGCTTGAAAAGCACCGGCCAATCGCTGATGCCGGTGGGAATGGAGAAGCAGATCGACAAAGGTGCGATGGCGGATTTGCTGGAGTATTTGAAAACGGTTGAGTAACCAAATTGCAGATGTCAGATTGCAGATTGCTGATGGGTGAGTTCAAATCGGCATTCGCGATTCCATTCCGCAATCCACACTCCGAATTCCGCACTCGAAAGGCTCCTATGAAACTCTCCCTGTTCGCCCTCTTCCTCGCCCTCACTTGTACCATCGCTTCGGCCCAGGAATCGATCTTCGACGGCAAAACGCTCGAAGGCTGGAAAGGGAACGACGCCTTCTGGTCCGTGAAGGACGGTGCCATCACCGGCACCACGACCAAGGAAAACCCGACCAAGGGCAACACCTTCCTGATTTGGCAGGGTGGCGAGATCGGCGATTTTGAACTGAAGCTGCAGTTCAAGATTGTCGGCGGCAACAGCGGCATTCAGTATAGCAGCGTCGACAAGGGGAACCACGTCGTCAACGGTTACCAGGCCGATATCGAAGCCGGCGAAACTTACATCGGCATCCTGTACGAAGAAGGTGGCCGCGGCATTCTCGCCCAACGGACGCAAAAGGTCGAAATCGCCAGCGACGGCAAGAAGACGGTTGCCAAGGAACCGACCGTCGATAACAAAGAGTTCCTCGCTAGCGTCAAGAAGGAAGACTGGAACACGATGGAAGTGTCGGCCAAAGGACAGCACCTGATCCAAAAGATCAACGGTCACACCACGATCGACGTGACCGATGGTCAGGTCGGCAAAGCCCGTGAAAGCGGCATTCTCGCCCTGCAATTGCACGCTGGCCCGCCGATGACCGTGCAGTTCAAGGACATTCAGTTGAAGAAGCTGAAGTAAATCCTGCCTTCGCTAGCACTTCCTTTTCTCTCTAGCCATCACCCGCAACTCTCCCTACACTCCGCCGCGAATCTCGATTCCTGGGGAGAGTTGTCATGCGTTCGATTGCTGTGATGAATCAAAAGGGTGGCGTGGGAAAAACCACGTCCACCGTCAATCTGGCCGCGGCGCTTGCCGATGCTGGCAAGCGCGTCTGCGTGATCGACCTCGATCCGCAAGCCCATGCGTCGCTCCATCTGGGCGTGTCGCTCCCCGATGGCCAGCCTTCGGTGTATGACGTTCTGACCGGCGATGCGATGTTCCCCGATGTACGGCAGCAGATCGACAAGAATCT